>JAHCBB010000034.1 GCA_019634635.1 Verrucomicrobiia bacterium | reverse complement strand
ACAATATATCGGCCATGTGCTTGCACTTCTGATCGCGACGGCGGGGACGTTGCAGAACAGACCGGCAGCAGCGGGCCGTTCGCGGGTCCGAATCCGATCGTCGGCCGGGCGTTCTACCGGGCGGTGCGATGAGAACCGCAGAAATAGTGAAGCCAGAATGAGTTTTTCATCAATGGGCCGGGCGGTGCGCTGCGGCCTGCTTTTCGCGCTGTCAAGTTTTGCCTCGCAGGCGGCCGGCTTCAAGCAGGTGGGGTCCATATCCCTGGCCCCCGAGCTCAAGGAGTCCGCCATCGGCGTCTCGCTGGTCAACCACACCGCCTATTGCCTGCGGGAGAAATCCGGGATCGTGGTGGTGGACGTCGCGAACATCGCCGTCCACCGGCAGCTTGGCTTCATCCCGTTGCGCGGACCCCAGCAGACCTCGGTTGTCACCAACGTCATCGCCTACGTGGCCGGCGGAACCCTCCGCAACCAGCCCAACCCCAATCCGGTGCTGACGGTGATCGTCATCAATGACCTGGCCAATCCGAAAATTCTGACCCAGACTTGCGGCCCGAATCTGGTTTACGATGTGGAACTAGACGGGACGTCGACCTATCTGGCGGGCCCCTTCAACTTCATCACCGTGCTCGATCTGCGGTGTTGCTTCGGCAAGCGAGGGTGAGCGCCGTGGGGTGCGAGGGTAGGCTGCTGGGCAGCCTATGTAACGAGAACGATTCTGCGGAACGGATTTGGAGACCCTGAGCACGCAACTGGAGGGGTGGCGACAACAGCGCGGTGGGCGATGCCGCCTGCCGGAGGCGCTCTGGGATGCGGCGGGGGCGCTGGCGCGGCGGGAGGGGGTCAGCCGGGTGTCCCTGCAGCTGGGTCTGGGCTATCACCGGCTGCGGCGGATCACCGAGGCGCAGAGCGGGGTGGGGCCTGGCGGAACGCCGAAGGTTCAGTTTGTGGAGCTGACGCGGCCACCGACATCGGTGGCGACGGCGGACGGATACCGGATCGTGCTGGAGGACGGGGGTGGCCGCAGCCTGCGTGTGGAGTTGGGCGGGGACCGGGAAGCGCTCGAGCGGCTGGTGGCGCAGTGTTGGAGGGGCGTTGCATGATCCAGATCACCCCGCAGATGCGCCTGTTGGTGGCGGTGGAGCCGGTGGACTTCCGCAAGGGGATTGATGGACTGGCCGCGCTGTGTCGTTCGGCGCTGGGCAGCGATCCCCTGAGCGGTGCGCTGTTCATCTTCCGCAGCCGGAACCGGCGCGCGCTCAAGCTGCTGGTGTATGACGGTCAGGGCTTTTGGCTGTTCCAGAAACGGCTGTGTTGCCTCGGCAAGCACGGGTACCGCGAAAATTTCCAAAATCGGGACGCGGGGGGGCTTCGGGCCGGGGTGGCCGCGGTGGATTGGAGGGGGATGGCACAGATTTGTCCCGGCGTTGGAATTGGCCGAACAGACGCTCGAATCGGTCCAGGACGATCGCAGCCACGACTCAGTAGCCAGCGGTCTCGAGGTCGAGGCAGGTGGGATCGTGGCGGTGAAGGACCAGGCCCTGCTGGAGGTGAGCGCGGGCGCCTTGCCTGGTTTCAGTACCGTTACCCAAGGGTGTTGGCGACGATCTGGCGGGCCTCCGACACGATGGCGTCGAGGTGTTCCGCGCTGCGGAAGCTCTCGGCATAGATCTTGTAGATGTCTTCCGTGCCCGAGGGGCGCGCGGCAAACCATCCGGCCTCCGTGCAGACCTTGAGACCGCCGATGGGCGCGTGGTTTCCCGGCGCCCGGGTCAGCCTTGCCGTGATGGCGTCCCCGGCGAGACGCGACTCCCGGACATCCTCGGGCGCCAGCTTCTGCAACCGCGATTTCTGGGCGGGCGTTGCCGGGGCATCGAGGCGGGTGTAGTGCGGTCGTCCAAGGCGTGCCGCGAGTTCCTCGAAATGTTGCCCGGGATCGCGCCCGGTCACTGCCATGATCTCCGCCGCCAGCAGGCACAGGATCGGGCCGTCCTTGTCGGTGCTCCAGACCGTGCCGTCGTGCCGCAGAAAGCTGGCGCCGGCGCTCTCCTCGCCGCCGAAGCAGAACGAGCCATCGAACAGGCCGGGGGTGAACCATTTGAACCCGACCGGCACCTCGCACAGCGATCGCGAGCGCGCGGCGACGACGCGGTCAATGAGGGCGCTGCTCACGAGCGTCTTGCCCACCACGGCCCCGGGCGACCAGCCCGGCCGGTGCGCGAGCAGGTAGTCAATGGCCACCGCGAGGTAGTGGTTGGGGTTCATCAGACCCGAGGAGGGCGTGACGATGCCGTGACGGTCCGAGTCCGGATCGTTGGCAAAGGCCACCTGGAAGCGATCCTTCAATCCCACCAAGCCGGCCATGGCATACGGACTTGAGCAGTCCATCCGGATCTTTCCGTCGTGATCCACCGACATGAACGCAAACGTGGGGTCGAGACGCGGATTGACCACGGTGATGTCGAGCCCGTAAGTCGCATTCACCGGCTCCCAGTAGGGGAGCGCGGCACCACCCAGGGGGTCCACCCCCAGGCGAGGTCCGGCCGATCGGATGGCCTCCATGTTGATGACATTCCGGAGGTCCTCAACGTAGGGCCGGACGAAGTCCTCCTCGTGGGTGGTGGGTGCCGCCATCGCGCGGGTCAGCGGCACACGCCGGACCCCGGTATTGCCTGCGGCCAGCAGCTCATTGGCCCGGTCCTGCACCCACCGCGTGACCCCGGTGTCGGCCGGACCGCCATTGGTCGGATTGTACTTGAACCCCCCGTCCTCCGGGGGGTTGTGGGACGGAGTGATGACGATGCCGTCTGCGAGTCCCGAGGTGCGTCCCCGATTGTGCACCAGAATGGCCCGGGAAATGACCGGCGTCGGAGTGACGCCCCCGTCCCGTTGAATCACCGTGTGGACCCCGTTGGCGGCGAGCACCTCGAGAGCCGTGCGCTGGGCCGGGGCGGAGAGAGCGTGGGTGTCCATGCCCATGTACAGGGGGCCGGTCGTGCCCTGGGCGTGGCGGTACTCACAGATGGCCTGGGTGATGGCGAGGATGTGGGCCTCGTTGAAGGTGCCGCTGCCCGGGGTGCCCCGGTGGCCGCTGGTGCCGAAGCTGACCCGTTGGTTGGGGTCGGACGGATCAGGGGACTTCTGGTAGTAGTCCCGTTCGAGGCGATTGAGGTCCACGAGCAGTTCGCGGGGCGCGGGCCTTCCGGCGAGTGGAGAGAGGGGCATGGCAAATGAGCAACCGGCAGGTCCACCGGTGCGGCCGAACGATGGGCCAGTCCGCTGGAGGCCGTCACGATTTTCTGCGGGCCGAGACCCACCATTGGGACGCTCCGGCATGGGGGATTCCGTCCCAGCCGGGCTCGAATCGGCCGGCGACGGTGGCGGGTCGCCCGTGGGCGGCACGTTGCGGCTTGCTGCATCGTGGGAAGGGGTGTCCTGTGCGGCCGTCGGGAGATCGCCTCATGACGCAAACGACGCCCCCCATCCTCTTCGGGCTGGAGACGGAGTACGGAATCGCCCGTGACACGGACGAGTCCTACGACGTCGTGGCGGAGTCCATCGCGTTGGTCCGCGCCGCGGCTTCGCCTGGGGTGCGGATGCGCTGGGACTACGGCTGCGAGGATCCGCACCGTGACATGCGCGGTTTCCGGGTCCGGGAACTCCGCCAGGACACCGACGAGGCGGGCTACCGGGCGCAGGATGAGGCACGTCCGCTGACCTTCGCGGAAATCAAGAGCGACCTGGTGCTTTCCAACGGCGCCCGGTTCTACAATGACCATGCGCATCCGGAGTATTGCACGCCGGAATGCAGCACCCTCGACGAACTGGCCGCACACGACCGGGCGGGGGATCAACTGGTCATGCGCTGCGCGGCCACACTGGCCGGGGAGCGGTCTGGTCCGGTGCTGCTCTACAAAAACAACTCGGATTTTCGCGGCCATAGTTACGGCTGCCACGAAAACTACCTGCTGCCGCGATCGCTGCCGTGGGCAAGTCTCGTGCGCGGAATTGAGGCCTTCCTGGTGACCCGTCAGGTTTTTGCCGGGGCGGGGAAGTTTGGCATTGAGGACGAGGACCGGTTTCTCGGCCCCGGGTTTCAGATCAGTCAGCGCGCCGATTTCTTCACCGAGCGGCAGAGCGTGGACACCATGCAGCGCCGCCCGCTGATCAACACCCGTGACGAACCGCACGCGGACCGTCATCGCTGGCGGCGGTTTCACGTGATCCTCGGGGATGCGAACCTCCAGCCCTTCGCCACCCGGCTCAAAGTCGGCACCACCGCGCTGGTCCTTGAGGCGCTGGTGGCAGCCGCAGCCTCGCGAGATCCGCAGAGTTGGCCCGCGCTGGAGGATCCGCTTGGGGCCCTGCGAGCCATCTCGCGTGATCCAGCGTTCCGCTGGGAGGTCCGCGGCTCCGGCGGACGCCCCACGACGGCGATCGAGATCCAGCGGAACTACCTCGAAACAGCGCAACGCTGGTGTGACCCATCCCGTCCGGGAACACGCGAGGTGCTGGCAGACTGGGATCGTGTGCTCGCGGATCTCGCAGGGGATCCCGCGCAGTGTGCCGACCGGCTGGACTGGGTGGCCAAGCGCTCACTGATCCTCGATTTCCAGCGGTCGGAGTCCCTCGCCGCGGACGACCCATGGCTGCGAAGCCTGGATCTGGCCTACCACCATCTGGACTTGGCCTCCGGGCTCTATTTCGGACTCGAGCAGGCGGGCGGCATCCAGGGAGTGCCCGCACCGGAGGCCGCCACGTTGGCATTGACCCATCCGCCTCAGACCACGCGGGCGCTCATTCGAGGCGCCTGCATTCGCAAGTTCGGGCCAGCGGTGGTCTCCGCACAGTGGGATCACGTCACCTTGCGCGGCCGGAACGGCTTGGTGGTGGTGTCTCTCCTGGATTTGTTCGCGCCTTCGGACCTTCGACGCTACCATGACGCCGTGTTGAGGGCGGCGTCGCCCGACGAGCTGAAAACCCTGTTGAACTCCTGAAAATGCCAGAGCAACTCCAGAAGCCGCGGCTCCCAGCCCCCCCCTCCGGCGGCGGGGAGGGTTCCGGTCCCGGCTCCCCCAAGGTGGACAAGCCCGACGTCAAGAACCTGCTGGAACGGATGCGCAAGGTGGATCCGGACCAGGCACGACGTTACCGGCAGCGCACCGGCGAGTGAACCCGGGACCCCGCATGACGTCGGAGCCCGCCGCCGTCCCGGCGGCTCCGGTCTCCATTCCGGGGGATTTCCTCAGCCTGTTGCAGCGGGGCGCCGTGGCGCCGATGGCCCGGGTCGCCGCCGGAGCCCCGGAGGAAACACGGGCCACCACCGTTTTCGCGTTCCATTTTTCGGGCGGGGTGTTGATGGCCGGAGACCGGCGGGCGACGGCCGGGAACCAGATCGTCACCGACCGCGTTGAGAAAATCATCGAGCTGGACGACACCTCGTTGCTGGCCATTGCCGGCGTCCCCGCCACGGCGTTCGAAATGGCGCGTGTCCTCCAGACCTCGTTCGAATACTACCGGCGCAGCCAGCTCCAGCCCCTGAGCCTGCCAGCCAAGGTGCGGGCGCTGGCGCGACTGCTTCGGGACAACCTGCCGATGACCCTGCAGGGTGTCGGCATTGTGGTGCCCCTGTTCGCGGGGGTGGACTGGACGGTGAATCCCCCGGCGCCAAGAATCTTCTTTTACGACCCATTGGGAGCCCAGTTCCAGGCGGTTCACCACGCCTCAAGCGGCAGCGGCAGCGGCACCATCCGGAGCATTCTGTCCTTTCAGGAACGCTACGGGGATCCCGCACCGGCGGCGATGTCGGACCGGCAGGCCATCACCTTTGCCCTGCGATTGCTCGCGGTGGCGTCGGAATTCGATTCGGCCACCGGCGGGGTCAACCCGGCCGCCCGACAGTTTGCCACCCTCAAGATCCTGCGTCCGGAAGGCGTGGAGTCCGTGAATGACGCTGCGCAGGCGGAGGCGTTGGCCCCATGACTGAGGAACCCTACCGATGGCTGGAGGCGATGGGGAACCGTCGCGAATACGTCCGCGAACAGCTGAAGGATGGGTCTCCGTGCTTTGCCGTATCCCTGCCGGATGGCCTGCTCCTGCTGGGCGTCGGCATGGGCGGGGGGGTCTCCAAGGTGTTTGAGATCCACGACCGGGTGGCCATGGCCGCGCTTGGGCACCCGGCCGACATCGAACGGGTGCGTCAGGCGGCGATTGACGCCGCCCACCTCGAGGCGTTCGCCCGCGCGCCCGAGGACGTGAGTCTGCGACGGTTGGTCGCCTACGGGCTGAGCGGGCAGATCAAGCAGGCCTTCGAGCAACTGTTCTCCGCACCGGTGCTCGCCGAGTTCCTGTTGGTCGAGGTGGCCTCCGTGGCCTCGCGGGACTTGCTGGTGCGGCTGCGGTTTGACGGCACGTTCGTTGCGCGCGAGGGCGGCATTGCGGTGGTGGCACCGGATCCCGACGTCGAGCGGTCCGCCGCCCGGTGGCTCGAGGATGCGCTGGCCGGGGTGACCGGTCGGGAGGCGGCAATCGGCGTCCTTCTGGAGGCTTGGGAACGCCTCCAGAAGGGAGGATCATTATCCAGCGCGGGGGCTCCGGGAGCAGTCCCGGGGGAAAGCCCGCGTTTCCCTCCAGCCGGGCGCACGCCCGAACTGGCCTGGTTGCGACGCGGCGCCGGAAAAGCCGCACGCTATGAATGGATCCCCATGGCGCCACCCGCCCTGAGCGCCCCCCAGCCGTGACCCGCCTTGCCGGCCTTGAGACGGAGTACGGCTGCCTCGTGGAGGAGGCCACCGGCAGCCACGACACCGTCCGCCGCATTCGCGACTGGCTCTTCCTGGGGGGACGCTACGGGCTGATTGACCGGCAACAGCGCGACTGGGACGAACCGGCCGGCAATGGCGGGTTTCTTTTCAACGGTGGACGCGCCTACATGGACATGGGGCACCTGGAATTGTGCACCGCCGAGTGCCTCGGTCTTGACGACCTCGTTGCGCACGACGCGGCGGCCGATGCGCTGGTTTGGGAGGCGGTGCGGGCACTGCATCTGGGCGACCGCGTCGGGTTCATCCGAAACAATGTGGACCATTACTCCGGGGCCACCTTTGGCTGTCACGAGAACTATCTGGTGCGCCGCACTGCGCCGTTGACCGAGCAAAACGTGCTGTCGCTTCTGGCCTTCCTGACCCTGCGGGTGCTCTACAGCGGCGCCGGCAAGGTGGGCGGGCTTGCGGCCGGGGAGTTGAGCGCATCCGCTGGCGTCGTGGCGCCCTTCCAAATCTCGCAGCGGGCCGATTTCATCCAGAACGACCTCTTCGAGTGGGTGCAATTCAACCGGGCCATCATCAACACCCGGGATGAACCGCTGGCCGACGCGCGGCGCTTCCGCCGCCTGCACCTGCTCCACGGCGACACCAGCGTGCTGCCTGCGACGCTGGCCCTGAAGGTGGGCACAACCTCGCTCGTGCTGGATTTGCTGGAGATCAATCACCTGCCGCCGGTGGCCCTGCTGGATGCCGTCGGGACCTTTCGCGGCATCTCGGCGAACCCCGGCGGTCCGTGGCCGGTGGACCTGGCCTCCGGTGAAGCCGCGGATGCCCTTGAGGTGCTCGACCGCTACCGGAGCGCGGCCGCCGCAGAATTTGGCGGGCGCGACGCCGAAACGGACCGACTCCTCGCCTCCTGGAAAGAGGCGCTGGACGGATTGGGCGCGGCGCCGGACACACTCGTCGGGACGGTGGACTGGATCACCAAACGGTGGCTGTTCCTCCAGTTTATGGCCGCGGAGGGTGTGGACTGGGACTCGCCCTGGCTCAGATCCCAGGATCTCGAGTTTCACCATACCGACCCCGCCAGGGGTCTGGGACGGAGCCTTGCGGCCCCGGGCTGTCGTTGGGCTCCGGCGGCGGAGCGGGTGCAGCAGGCACGACGCGAACCCCCTGCCGACACGCGGGCGGCGGTGCGGTCGTATCTGATGCGGCGCCTGTCCGCGGAGGGCCTGCCGGTTTTTGTGGACTGGGAAATGGTGGACACCGAGGCGATGAACCCCCTGCTGCTGCTGGATCCCTTCGAGTCTGGATTCGCAGAGGCCGACCGCTGGCTGGCCGAAGCCCTGGAGACTCGGGCGCGTCGTTCACCGCGCGCGATTGGCACCGGACCCACATCGTCGGATCCTCCCTCGTCACTCCCCACGGTGGCCGACGACGGATCGGCCCCGGATGATTGCCAAAGGCTCCCGGGCAGCGGCCGAATGTCCTCATGAACTTCCGACTCCTGCTGGCGGGCCTGGTGTCCATCCTTGGCGCGGCGCTCGCAGGCGCCGAACCGGAGGTCCGACTGTTGGTTCCCGGATTCACGGCGGAATGGCTTCCCGTTCGCCTACCGAACATCAACAACCTGGCGTTTGCGCCCGATGGGGTCCTGACCGCCCTGGGTTACGATGGGCGCGTCTGGTGCCTTCGTGATCGCGACGGCGACGGCCTCGAAGACTGGGCGGATCCTTGATGGGACCGGAATACGCTCACCGTGCCCGTCGGAATGTGCTGGACCGAGCGGGGGCTTTACGTGTCTTCCAGTGGCAAAGTCTCGCTGCTTCGGGACTCCAGTGGGAATGGACGTGCTGACTCCGAGGAGGTGGTTGCTTCCGGGTGGCCGGACAAGGACTCCGCTTCCGGCAACGTGGATGCGACTGGGGTGACGGTCGGTCCGGACGGTGCGATTTACTTTGCCCTGCTCACGGCAAACTACGCGAATCCGTACCGGCTGAAGCCGGCGGGTTCATTGACGTCTGAGGAGCGCGGCGCGCTCGCGGCGATGGGACGTCCCATTCCTGCCGATCCGGACGCCGTGGTCTCCCTGTACGATCCGCAGGGGGCGCGGGGATCCATTCAGCGGATGGATCCGGTCACCGGCCGTCGCGAGACTTGGGCGACCGGCCTTCGCGTGGTGTTCCAACTCCGGTTCAATCGGGCGGGCGACCTGTTTTGCACGGATCAGGAAGGCGAAACCTGGTGTCCGGGTGGGAATCCGCTCGACGAACTGAATTTCATCCGGCGCGGCCTTCATTACGGATTCCCCCCGCAACATCCCCAATGGCTCCCGGACCTCCGAAGCGAGCCACCCGTGGTCGGATTCGCGCCCCAACACCAGTCGGCCTGCGGTTTCGTGTTCAATGAGCCCGCCGCAGCCTCCCCGGCATCACCCGGGCAGGCGCTTTTCGGACCCGCATCCTGGCGGGGCGACGCCCTGGTCGCCGGGCAATCGCGCGGCACGCTCTGGCGGGTGCGGCTGCGGGGCGGGGCGGGGGGTACACCGGCGAGGACGTCCCGATCGCCAAGTTGGGCATGCTGGTGACCGATCTGGCCGTTTCTCCTCGGGGCGACCTGTATCTGAGCGGACATGGGGGACTTCCAGATTGGGGCACGGGCCTAACGGGCCAGGGGTGGCTGCTCCGGATCCGGTACTCGGACCCCGACGCGCCGCAACCGCTTGAGACGGTCGCAGCACATCCGGAGGAGGTCCGGATCCGCTTCGACCGCCCGGTGCGCCCGGAGTCCATCGGTGTCCTCGCGGGACTGGAAATCGTCCATGGCGAACACGTGCGTGCAGGGGATCGCTGGGAAATCCTCAAACCTCCCTATGCCGCCGTGAATCAACAGGAGGCCACGCCAAAGTATCGGGCAAAGATCCTGACGGCCGCGCTCCAAGGGGGCGAAGAACTGGTCCTCACCACCACGCCGCACGCCGGACCCGGACGCGGCGTCGTGACCCTGCCGCTTTCGGGGAGCGGCGGGGCCGGCGAAATGACGGTGGAATACCGTTTGACGGCCTGCGAGCTTCCGCCAGCCCGTCCCGCGCAGGCCGTTGGGGGAAGGAGGGATCTGGCCTTCGGGGAAGGAGACCATGAGCGGGGCCGCGAACTGTTTTCCAAGCTGCAATGCGCCGCGTGCCACCGCCTCCGGGGGGACGGCGGCGGGGAGGGGCCCGATCTGGACCACCTCGCCGCCCGGGAGGCTTCAGAAATTCTCAGGGACATCGTTGAGCCCGACGCCACCATTCACCCGGACTACGTGGGCTACCATTTGCGGATCGAGGGAGGGGACGAGTTCACAGGATTTGTGAGGCATTCAGGAGATGACGCGCTTCGCCTGATCGGCGTGACCGGCGAATCCCGCGTGGTTCGCTCGTCCTCAATTCGCGAGCGGCGACCCGCGAGCGTGTCCCTGATGCCGTCAGGACTCCTCGATGGCCTGTCGGCGGAGGGGGTTGCCGACTTGTTGACCTATCTGCGTCACATGCCGCCGATCCGGGATCGCGCTGAGATCGCCTCGATGATTGCAATGGGCGGCCGCAAGGCGGCCTTCCTGGCTGCAGATCCGGAGGGAGTGGCGTCGCCACACGGGAGCAGCCGACCCGCGCACATCGTGCTCGTCGCCTCGCGGCAGGACCACGGGCCGGGACAACATGACTACCCGCGCTGGCAGTCGCGATGGTCCCGGCTGCTCGAGCTGCAACTCTCCTCCGGCCATCCGCTGACCGTCGGGCTCCCCGACCGGATCCAGCTTCTCGACGAACCCTACTGGCCGCTCATCGGCGAAACGGAGAGTGTCCAGGTGCTGGCGGCGGCAGCCGTGGACGGCGCGATGCGGCCTTTGGTCTGGACATTTGAACGGGGACCGGGACGCGTATTCGCCAGCATTCCCGGACATTACTCCTGGACTCTCGACGACCCGTTGTTTCGCGTCCTCGTCGTCCGGGGTATTGCCTGGACGGCCAGACGACCGGTGTCCGCATGAGACGCCCTCGCTGTCGCCGACTGATCGCCGCCGGGAACTCCGGTCCCTTCGAATCCGCTGCATTATGATCCGCAGACTTCGCATCTCCGGTTGCAAAGGAATGACCCGATCCTAACGTCGGTCATGGCGGAAAATCGGAAAAGGGCGCCAAGGGAGCCGGCGTCCGCAACCGAAGCGACGGAACCGCGGACCGCTCCGCCATTGGAGTCCGTGCTGTCGCCAGAGCAGCTGGAACGTTTGTCCACACTGCAGATCCTGGACTACATCGCGGCCCGGGCCCGTTCCGACCCGGAGGCCAGCGCCGATTTCCGCCAGTTGAGGCGTCGGGTCGAGGGAATGGAGGAGATCTGCGATCAGTCGCGTGTGGCCCTGGAGAAGTATGAAGAGATCGTCGAGAAGCTGCGAGCGCCCGCGTTCCGGGTGGGAACCTTCCTCGCCCGAATCGAGCCCGATCTTGCCGGCGTCTGCGTCGGCGGATCCGACTACGTGTGCCGCGTGGATCCGGCGATCCCGCTGGACGGCCTTGAAACCGGGCAGCGGGTCCTTTGCAACGAGGCGTTCGCGGTGGTGCGCGCGCTCGGATTCGATCGCAGCGGGCCGGCGGTGCGCGTCGAGGAGGCGCTGGCCGACGGGCGCATTCGGGTGGGCGGCGAGGGGGGGATGAACGGCACCGTGGTGATCCGGTCCACGCTGCTGGTGAAGGAGAAGCTCAAGCCCGGGATGGAACTCCGGCTGGATCCCACGCAGCGCGTGGCGTTGGAGGTGCTCGGCATGGGACGCCGGATCGAACGTTCCCTGGAGCAGGTCACGCCAACTCCGTGGGCCGCCATCGGCGGCCAGGAGGAGGCGGTGCAGGCCATCCGCGACGCCGTGGAGCTGCCGTTCCTGCATCGCGACCTGTTCCGGCGCTTCGATCATGCGGTGCCGAAGGGGTTCCTCCTCCACGGGCCGCCCGGCTGCGGCAAGACCCTCCTCGGCAAGGCGACGGCCTGGAACCTTCGGGAACAGTTGCGGGTCCAGACCGGAAAGGATCACCCGGAGTTCTTTCTCCACGTGAAGGGCCCGGAGCTGCTCAACATGTGGGTCGGCGAGAGCGAGCGCCAGGTCCGGGACCTCTTCGCGCAGTGCCGGGAGCGGTCCCGCGAGGGTCAACTGGCCTTCCTCTTCATTGACGAGGCCGAGAGCCTCCTGGGCACGCGGCGCGGCAACCGGTCCTACAACCTCTCCTCCACGCTCGTGCCCATGTTCTGCACCGAGATGGACGGACTCGAACCGCTGTCCAACGTCGTGGTGATCCTGGCCTCAAACCGGCCCGACCTCATGGATCCCGCCATCCTGCGTCCGGGCCGGATTGACCGAAAAATCCGCGTCCGGCGTCCCGATGAACCCGGCGCACGGCGCATCTATGAGATCTACCTGCGCGACACCCTGCCGCTGGCGGAACCACGCGAGGTCCTGGCCGCGCAGGTGAGCGCTGCGCACTATGCGCGGGTGGCGTCCACCGAGTTTCTGGAAGTGGTGTTCCGCAGCGGCCGTCGCGAAGTGCTGCACCGGGGGGATGTCGCGAGCGGCGCGGTGATTGCGGCCGTGGTGGAACGTGCCAAGAGCCTGGCGCTCCATCGGGCGATTGCCGGGGATGCGGGCGCCTGCATCACGCGGGACGACCTGCGGACCGCGCTGGAGCGGGAGCACTCCGAGAACGACCTGTTCCCATCCGGCGATCTGACCGAGGACTGGCTCAAGCTCACCGATTTCGATCCCGAGAACGTGGTCCGCCTGGGCCCGGTCCGCCCCCGGGTTCGCGGGGCGGCCGGGGTGGTGTGAAGCGCTGGCTGCACGGTTGTCGGCACGGGTGAGCAACGGGCAGCAGCGGCCCCGGCCAGCGCCTTTCAGCCGTTGGATGCGTAGAAGGCGTCCACGCGGGCCATGACGTCGCGGTAGGCGATGTCCTGTTCGTAGATGGTCTTGAAGTGCTCCATGGCGTCCTCCCGCCGACCCATCGCGTCGAAGACGCAGCCGAGCTGGTAGTGGAGGTCCTTGGCCTCCTCGTCAAAGACCTGCTTCTCCTTGAGGGCGTCCTGCAGCTTGCGGGCCGCCAGATCGTTCATCCCCCGGCGGGCAAAGGCCTGCGCCAGGAGGCTCATTGCCGCGAGACGGCGATTGGGGTTGTTCTGGGCCTTCTGCAGTTCGGCGATCGCCTCGCCCAGGCGCCCGGCCCGGAGATGCAATTCACCAAGCTCAAAGCGGATCTGCAGGTCGGTCGGATTCATCTCCGCGCGCCGCCGCACATCCTCGAGGCGCCACGCATCGCGACGGGTCCGGACCGCCTCCAGTTGCGCGGCGTGATCGGGTGCCGTGGGGTCGAGCGCCTTCTCCTCCTGGTCGAAGCGGGCCAGTTCCACATCGCGCAGGGCCTCCAGCACCACCGGATCATTCACGCCGGCCACCTGCAGGTAGCGCCTGAGGCATCCGGCGGCCTGATCGAAGTCCTTGCGCTTGAGGTGGAGATCCGCAACGTCGCGGATCAGCTTCAGATTGTCGGGCTCCTTCTGCAGTCGCGCCTCTAGCTCCCCGATCAGGTGGGCGGCGACATCCTCGTCCTTGACCAGCCGGCCGGCCTGTTCAAGGGAGACCGCTTCGTCCTTGTCCTTGAGCGCGTCCCGGTAGCTGCCCTCACCGCCCGCCAGACGTTCGTAGCCCCCCTCGTGCAGGGTGCGTGAGGCGAGCATGTTCTTCAGGAGCTCGTTGGCCTCGCCGTCGCGGGGATCGGCACGAAGCAGGTCGCGGTACAGCTTCTCGGCGCGGGCCCGCTGGCCCATTTCCCCGGCAGCAGCGGCGAGCTTCAAGGCGAGCCGGCGGTCGGTCGGCCGGCTCTTGAACGCAACCTCCAACGAGAGCAGCGCAGTCCGGGGTAACGCGGACGCCATGGCGGCATCGGCAAGCAGTTCGTGGGCCGCAATGTTGTTGGGATCCTCATTCAGCGCCTCCTCTGCGATCTGAATCGCGTCGAGCGGATTGCTCCGGAGCGCCACCTGGCCGCGGGTGAGCGAGCTTGCGGACCCGACAAATTTCCGGAAAAGGCTGCGCTTGCCGGAGACCCGCTGATGCTGGGTGGCCCGCAACGCCTCCCGTGCCTCGTAAAACCCCGGCTCCAGGCGCAGGGCCTGCATGAGCAGGGTGACGGCATAGTCGAAATTCCGCTTTTGCACCGCGGCGATGCCCTTGTCGTACAGCTCGCGCGTGCTGAACGGGATCTGTTCCATGGACTTCTCTGGCATGCGCCCAGCGTACGGGGTCGTCCCCGGATTGCCAATCCGGAAGAGTTTACATCCGAAATTCCGTCGCGGTTCGGACAGAAAATGAACGGTCTTGACTGTCCTATTGTCCTATGACACTGTGCGCCCGTTCCCATGATCGCCCACGTCAACTTCAAGTCGGGGGTTCCCGTGTACCAGCAGATCCTGCAGCAGGTGAAGGCGGCGACCGCCTGCGGCGTGCTGCGGCCCGGGGAGGCCCTCCCGTCGGTGCGGGCCCTGGCGGAGGCCCTGCGGATCAACCGCAACACGGCCGCCCGGGCGTACGCGGCGCTTGAGGCCGAGGGAGTGATCGAAACCCGCCAGGGTGCGGGCTGCTTTGTCCGGGCCAACGGGGTGCCGTCGCTGCGGCGTGCGGTGCGTGCCGACCGTCTCTCCGCGGAACTGGATGCGGTCATCGTTCAGGCCCATCACCTCCAGATTGACGACCGGCAGCTCAAGGCGCTGCTCGAAGAACGCCTGGAGGCCTTCCGCGAGCGCCAGCACGCGCCTGCGGTGTCCTGAATGCCCCTTTCCGACGACGACTCAACCCCCTCCGCTCATGCATCCTGTCATTGAATTCCGCAACCTCACCCATCGCTACGGCCGCGTCGAGGCCCTGCACGGGCTCCAGCTCTCAGTGGAACCCGGACGCTGCCATGGCTTCTTTGGACGCAATGGCGCCGGCAAGACCACGGCGATCAAGTGTTTGCTCAACCTGCTCCGGCCGACGGCGGGTTCGGTGGCGGTCTTCGGGCTGGATCCGGTCCGCAACGAGGCAGCGATCAAGTCGCGTCTCGCCTATGTTCCGGACTTCGTCGCGTTCTATCCGTGGATGACTGTCCGCGAGGCGCTGGACTATCAGGCCGCATTTCGGGAGCGATGGAATCAGGGTCTGGAACGGTCCCTCCTGGACCGGTTCGGACTCGATCCGCTCCTGCCCGTACATGGTCTGAGCAAGGGACAGCGCACCCAACTCGCATTGATCGGCGCGATTGCCGCCGAACCCGAACTGCTGGTGCTTGATGAACCGACATCCGGACTTGACCCTCTGGTGCGCCGGGAATTCATCCAGACCGTCATCGGCGCCTACCAGGAAGCCGACCCGGGCCGCCGAACGGTCTTCGTTTCCACCCATCTCATCAGCGAATTCGAGGGGTTGATTGACCGGTTCACCGTCCTTGAGCAGGGACGCGCCGTTCTGACGGCCGAGGCCGACGCGGCGCGGGCGACCTTTCGCCGGCTGCGTGCCGTCTTTGCCGGGGAGGCGCCGCCCGACACTGAGTTCCCCGAGGCACGATCCGTACGGCGCACCGGGCGGGAGCTCGAGTTGATTGTGGAGGGCAACGGGGACCGGTGGATGGAGCAATTGCGCGCCCGCAGTCCCGTGCACCTGGAAGCGGAGTCCTTGACCCTCGAGGAAATTTTCATGGCCACGGTTCGAACCGGAGGCGTCCTGCCATGAATCTGACAATGGCAGTGCCGCGTGTCGGTGTTTTTGCGGGATGGTGGTTGCTCGTGGCGCTTCCGTGGGTGGGACTCGCAGGGCAGGGAATTGCGGGAAGCGGAATCGGCGTCGCCACCGAACTTTTGCGGGCGGCCCTCGCCACCATCGTCGTCCTCCCCCTGTTGCTCCCGGGCTCCCGGGAACGAACCGCGTTTGCCCGGCACTGGATCAAGGATCTGCGTATTCAAATGATGCCGTTGCTGGTGGGTGTCGGTGTGCCTGGCGCGCTATCTCTGTTCCGCTGGGCCGGTGTCGCTCCCGAAAGTCTCTGGGATTGGATGACCGGGATCGCACTGGCTGGAGCCGTCATCGCCGGTGCCGTGACCTTCGGGGAGGAAATTGGGCACCGGACGCTGTCCGGACTGCTTTGTGAGCCCCGGTCGCGGCGCACGATTTATCTGGAGAAACTGGCTTCGGTCGCGTGCGTGCTGCTTTGGATTGCCTCGAATCTCCTGCTGTTGTGGCGCGAGCCCACGGCACCGGGCGGCAAAACGCTTCTCGAGTCGGCCGTGATCGTGGGCGGGAGCGTGGCCCTGATCTTCTGCAGCGCGCCGCTGTTCACATTGTGGACGCGCAGCACGCTGGCGGGGGTCGTGTTCACCGTGGCGGTGCCCCTGCTGGGCGCGGCCCTTGGAGCGGTCGCTGCCGGCATCTTCGAATGGATCGCCGCGGTGCCGGTGAGGTCCAGGTGGATTCAGCATGCGGTGCCCGTCGTCCTGACCCTCTACGCGGCCGGCACCGCGGGACTGGCCTGGCGTTGCTTTGCGAGGCTCGAGATCCATGACTCCACTGGCGGCAGCCCGGGAAGTGTGGGCCGGCATCCGCTGAGCCTTCCCGTGGACCGCTTCCTCACGCGCGTCCTGCCGCGCACCCGGATTGCGGAATTGCTCCGGAAGGAAATGCGCCTGCATGTGGTCCCGTGGTTGGTCGCCGCAATCTTCTCCACGCTATGGGCGTCGGGCATGTTGCTGCGGGTGCTGGGGGTCGCATCCGACTGGATGCCCGAGCTGCCGCATTTCCTCGGGATGCTGGCGGTGATTCTCGGATCGTTGACGCTCGTCGCAGCCGGGGCGGCCTGTGTCGCGGAGGAGCGTCAATTGGGCACTCTGGCCTGGCAACTGACGCAGCCCGTCTCCGTCTCGCAACAATGGTGGCTGAAGGTTGCCGTGGCCTGGCTGCATGTCGTCGTTCTGGGAGTCATGCTCCCCATGGGATTGCTCGTCGCGGGCTATGGTGTCGAAGCCTATTTTCCGGAGGGCGCCTCAGGGGTTGGTGCCGCCGTTTCTGCGTTTGCGTTGGGGGTGTTCCTGATCTTCACCTGTGCGGTGCATGCCTCATCGTGGTGCCGCGGCACGATGCAGGCTGCCGCGGCGACCGCGCTGATGGTCCTTGCGTTCCCTGTGATCGTCACTCCCGTCATGGTATTCGAGGCGGGCCGACTCGAAACGCTCGCCGGCGAACTGATGCAGGCCCGGCCGGCGATGCCGTCCTGGGCACCGGGTGCCCAAGGGGTTCGGCTGACCGTGATCGCAGGCACGGTCCTGATGGTCATGGCACTTGCCGCGGCACTGCTGCGCTACGGCCGTCGGAATTTCGGAACGGCATCGGCCGGGAGAACGGAACTTCTCCGCCAATCGCGAAACCTCATCTTCGGACTGGTGGGCGCGACGCTGCTGCTCTCGGAGGTGGCGGTGCGTCTCATGGGCCTTCAATACCGCGCCCATGAGGCGCAGCGGGCAACCCATCAGGAAGCCCGGGAACGCACCGCACTGCGGGAACTCGTGGAATGGCATCTGGACCACGGGGGCGTGAATCCGGACTTTCTTCGGGAACTGGGCCTCAAGGAGGATTCGGATCGCCAGTTGATTCTGAACGCCCTCGACGGATTCGACCGCGCCGACAACCGCGAAGCCTGGATCCAAATTCTGTTCGCCGAGGCGGTCGGAGAAGCAAGTGGGAGACGCGGCCATCAAGGCGCCATGAACCCGATGATGAGCATCCAATACGGGATCCCCATGAAACGGGCGATCGAGCAGTTTGGGCACCGATCCAAAATGCACGGAGAACCTTCGAGCACTGCCGCCCCTGCGCCGTATTCATTGGATCCGGAATTGAGGCGGCGTTACGGACTTCCACTGAAGTAACCTTGGGCGAGGTGTACCGGGTGGAGGCGGGGTGCCGGAAGGAGCAGGTGGGGCCTGAGGAACGCTTGCGCCGACACCAGGCCCACAGCGGGCCGGTGATGGAGAAGTTGCGTCGGGAATTTCAGGAGGCCCTGGACCAGAAGCAGATCGAGCCCAACTCGGCCCTGGGCGCAGCGGTGGCCTTCCTGCTGAACCTCTGGACGACGCTGACCCGCTTCCTGAACGTGCCCGGAGCCCCTCTCGACAATAACACGGCCGAGAGGCTGCCGAAGACCGCGATCCTGCATCGCAAGAACAGCCTGCACTACAAGACGCAGAAGGGAGCTGAGGTGGGCGACACCTTCATGACGGTGATCGAAACCGCCCGGGCCAACGGGGAGAACCCCTTCGACTATATGCGGGCGGTGGTCCGGAATCCGGAGGCCGTCCGAGCAGACCCTGGAAGGTGGATGCCGTGGACCTACCGGCAGACCCTCGGCGCCGCCACCTCACCCAGGGCACCCTGAGCCCGCGTCCGTCGAGAGCCGCCACCCAAACAATTTCGGCCCCGCCAGCCCCTTCCGCACCTTTGCCGAAGGGACACGGTGAAGCGCTGCTTGAGCCGCTGCAGGTAGCCGCTGATGTCCCACATCGGGGCGCAGATCCGGTCCAGGAACGCCCGTTCACCCGCCGCATCCCCTGCGGCCCGGAACTGTTCAAGGCGCTGGCGGAAGCGACCGAGGGTGAGGGCCGAGCTGGAGATCGCTTCGATGCGGGACAGAAACTCGTCGGCCGTGCCGGGACCTCGACCAGGAGGTGGAAGTGGTTGGAGAGGATGCAGAAGGTGAGCACCCGGGCCCCGCAGAAGCGTTCGTACTGGCGGAGCAGGCGAACGAAGTGTTCGCGCTCATGGGGACCGAAGACGAAGTCGCGGTTCACGACCCGCGACATGCAGTGGTAGTGGGCGACGGGGAACAAGGCGGGGGCCTTCAGACGACGCTGGCGCATGGGCGCAGGATCACGAGGCGGCAGCACGGTCCGCCATCGCCAGATCTACGGATAGTTGTCCTGTCCCCTTTGGTGCCCGGGTTCCTCGTCGAGCCGATCGACCTCGGTGGCGACGTTGTAAAAACTTTCGGGGCGGAGAAAGAAGCCGTCATGAGCCCGAAACTTCGAGCGTTCCAGCACCAGATAGTCGTTCAGCTCGGAATGCGAATCGCGTGTGGCGAAGTTGAAATTCTTCGTGCCGCCTTCGGCGTTGAAGCCCCACTTCACCGCGATGGCTTCGAGCAGGGTCGATTTGCCCGAGCCGTTCTCGCCGATGAAGAACGTGACCTTGGGATGCAGCTCCAGCCGGTCCAGTCCGCGCACCGCCGGGATCGCGAAGGGATACCGGCAAAACCTTGGCACCGCGTCCCGCTTCAGGCGGACGGCGGTGAGGTAGCCGGGGAACGAATCCATGCGAGGCTTCTCCTAGTTCGGCACAATATCAAAGTGCAGAGGCTTGTCACTTGGTTGGCACTTTTGTGCCGTTTCTGCTTTCGAAACGAAGGATGTCAGTCGACTCAATCGAGAACTGGACCGCCGACTTTCTCGCGCTGTTTGTTACTTGCAGCGGTGACTGGATCCAGAGGCGGTGCTCGTCTTGCGTGATGACCTCGAAAGGTCCATAGGCGTCGTTGGTGATGGGGAACCCAGCAGCCCAAAAAAGGTCCGTCCGACTGGAGCCTGGAATGAAGTATACGATTTGAGGGGCCCCGCCACCGAAAGAACCGGGAACCATGGGAAACACGGTCTGGCCAAAGCAAATAGCGTGTGATAGTGCCAAGAATCCACATAAAGAAATGGATATCATCTTCAGAGCTACGCTCGGGTGCTGCCAGAGGTCCGTTCTGGAAGCCCGCCCTTGAACGTGAATGGCAGGCCACAGTATTGCCGAGAGGATGAGAAATGCCCCGAGCTTTGGCTGTGCAACCCAAACAGCGACTAACAGCAGAAGGATGGTGCCCCCAATGCTAAACCACGGATTGTTGACTACTTTGAAAAACTTGGAATCTGCGAAACCGCGAACAAACGGAGCGATGGTGATTGCGAGTCCAGATAACGTAACGGGAGCTAGCCCCCAAACGCGGACCTCGACACTTGGTAGCAATCTGGGAAGAGCTGACATGAGCAAAAAAAGCCACAAGACTAAAAGGGTGATTTGGTCTCGGGAAGCTGTGGCGGTTGGTTTTGATTTAGTTGTCCTGTCGGGACCAAACCATTCAAAAAGCAAAGCAAAAGGCATCACGAACATTACGACGAAGGCGAAGTAGCAGAGTCCGGCCGAAACGAATCTTCCCTGAAACAATGAAGGGCCAGAAATTCCATATGTGCTCGTGTGAATCTCCCAGATTAGGAATCCGAGGGCATAAAACCCGATTCCTAAACTTCCAAGTAAAGCAGGAAGCTCCTTCATGCCCATCAACGATTGCCCGGCAGGCATTATCGCCTTCCCTTCCTCAGTTGTAGCAATTGACTTTTCTTCCTGTCCCATATTTCTCAACTTTCAGGATCTTGCGGCCGCAAGCACCCGCGCCATGTCCTAGTATTGATATTATTATTGATAGGAATTTGGTTTTTGCGCTTCGCCGGGAGAGGGAGATTTGATTCTGCTGACCCGACCGTTTTGGAAGTTCACTTCGCGATTTTCCCGGTGTCAACTTTCGATTTTCGCCTGCGGCGAGCCTTCTCCCAAGCCGTAGCGAGTCGGGGGGCTGTCGAAGGCTGCCAGAGGGGGCGGAGATCCTAGCACACTACCCGATTTCAGGGTCTGGGTCGCAGACCGGCGTCCATCGACTGAGCGGCATTCAGTCGGTGAGGACGTTCTCCGCCTTCGCCAAGGCTTCGTCGGGACAAGTCCGCTATGCCACGCCTGCCGGATGAGATCCCGCCACTTGCGGGCGGGCAGCTTGGCCGGTGGAGGCGGAGAGCCCTTGGGCCAAGCCACCTTCGCGGCGGGATTGGCGCGGCTCCGGCAGCCGCGGCTCTTGTTCGAATACAACCCGTAGTACCAGAACATTTGGGCGCCCCGGTCGGGGATGTGCTGCGAGAGCGCCGCCGGGAAGTCCTCCGCGGCGAAGACCTCAAAGTTGCGGCGGATCTTGGGATTGAGCCGCGAGCGGTAGATCACCACGTCCCCGGGTTGTTCCAGGGTGATCTTGGCCGCAGAGAACGGGTTGCGCAGGATGTACTGGCAGAGTTCCTCCCGCTCGGCGCGGTTCTCCGGGGGCACACTGCGGGTGGCGTCCACGTTGAATCCGGTGTGTTTCCAGCCGCGCATGCGCTCCACCAGTTGCGGGGAGATCCGACGCAACCGAAGGAGTTCGGCGAAGATCCGGTCCCGAAAGACGGACTCCAGGATGCCGTGCGGGATCACGGGAGCGGGGTGCCACTGGCCCTCAGCATCAAGAAGGCCATCGGCCATCAGAGCATGGATGTGGGGGTGTATGTCGAGGTATTCGCCGAAGGTGTGGAGGGTGAGAAGGAAGGCGGGGCGTCCGCGAGGCAATCCCAGGGCGGTGCGCAGGAGTTGGGTCAGCGTCTGCTGCGCGACGGTACAGAGGCGCCGGAGGAGGTTTTGATCCCGCCGGAAAATGGGTCGCAGCAGCTTGGGCAGGGCGAGGACGACGTGTCGGTGGGGGACGGGCAGCAGGAGATGGTCCACCAGATGGGCGGCGGTCTGCAAGACCTTGCGTTGATGGCAGGAGGGGCAAAACCAGCGTCCCTTGCAGGAAATGGCGACGAGGTATCCGTGCGCGCAGCGATCGCAGCGGACGCGGGCGAAGCCGCGCTCGAGGATGCCGCATTGGAGAAACTTGCCGAAGACCTCGGAGACGACGGGACGGAGCGGGCCGAGCCGGAACTCGTAGGCGTCAGGACCATCATAGATCTTGCGTCTTCAGCTGGACCGGCAGGCTCTCCAAAGCAGCCCACGCCCCCTGCTCGGGCTGCATGCGTAGCGACATGGCATCATGGGCGGAGTGCCCGCAGGTGCGGAGTTGATCGAATTGGCCCGAGTGAAGGGCAACCATGGGGCACGACATCCCACAGCCCCCGCATCACTGACCCGCCAGCGTGCCGCCACCCCGATGGAAACTGGCGCAAGCTCGGGAAGCACCCCTTTGGGTTCGGGGACTTCTCTACGGGCCGCATAGGCCCACCACGAGCCCTTAAAACCCATTTCTCATCCCGAATGTTCCACACCGTTGACGGCTCGGGGTGCGACGTTGGCACATGACCTTGAGGCCGTGGGCTCTGGGCAATTACGGCCCAATGCTCCCGTCAGGAACGGGCCGGTGCCTGAAATCGGGTCGGCGGTGCACCGCCGCTGCTGATTTCATCCGGACTTGAGGGTAGCCTCTCCAAGCATGGCGATCACGATCAGGCGGCTCCTTAAACATGCGGCCCTAGCGTTCGCCTACGGCGCACTCGGTGTCCTGGTGGTGGGCGTTTTCGGATACGTGCGGTATTTGCGGGGCCGTCCGGATCTGAAGCCCTGGCACACAGCCGCGCTATCTGAGGAGTACCGCGTCAGCAGTTCCAGGTCGGCGACCAACTTCAACGGGTATCTTGCCCAGGAGGAGCGTCTGTTCTCCGAGTTGATGCGCGAGGTGACCGACCGGACGCCTCCCAAGGAGCAGGAACGGTGGAGTCGCTACTGGACGGGATCGGGTGCTGACCCGGCACGCGGCGGCACCAACTGGAACCGGACTTTTGTTCTGGGACCCAGCAATCCGCGGGGCGGGGTCCTGCTGCTCCACGGGCTTTCGGACGGTCCGTACAGCCTGCGCGCCCTGGGGCAGCGGCTCGCCGGCGAGGGTTTCCTGGTGATGGGTCTGCGGCTTCCAGGACACGGCACCGCACCCGCGAGCCTGACCCGCGCAACCATGGAGGACTTTGCCGGGGCGACACGGCTGGCGGCGCGGCACCTGCGGGAACGGTTGGGCACCAACCTGCCCCTGGTCCTCGTCGGCTACTCCAACGGAGCCGCACTCGCGATCGAGTATGCCCTGGCCCGACTGGAAGGGGAGACCCTGCCGGCCGCCGATGGATTGGTGCTCCTTTCGCCGGCGATCGGGGTGAGCCCGGCTGCGGCTCTGGCACCCCTGATTCGAGGTCTCAGCCGCCTTCCAGGGATGGAGAAGGCCGCCTGGACGGACATCGGACCCGAATACGATCCGTACAAGTACAACTCGTTTCCAATCAACGCAGGCGAACAAGTGTACCGGCTGACCCGGCGGATTCAGGATCGGCTGGCCCGGCTCGATCACGGCGCAGGAGTTGCCGGCATGCCCCCGGTCCTGGCGTTTCAGTCCGTCGTGGACTCGACCATCGTGCCCACGGCCATTGTGGACCGACTGTTCCGCCGGCTCGCGCCGGAAGGGCATGAGCTGGTGCTCTTCGACATCCGGCGCACCGCGGTGGCGACTTCGTTGATGATTGCCCATCCCGAGGGGTTCACCCAACGCCTGATGGAAGATCGGACCGCGCCATTTTCGGTCCGTCTCCTGACCACCGAAGGGCCGGATTCCGACCAGGTGCGACTCCTGTTCCGCGCGGCTGGCGAGACCCATGTGACGGAGCAGGCCGTGCCTTTCCGATGGCCGCCGGGGCTCATGTCGTTGTCCCACGTCGCGCTGCCCATCCCTCCATGGGACCCCGTTTACGGCGACGGGTCGGGGGCGGAACCGGGGCGCATGCAGTTGGGAGACCTTGCGCTTCGCGGCGAGAACGGGCTGTTGCTGGTGCCGCCGGGAGCCCAGCTTCGGCTTCGCTACAATCCGTTCTACAGCATCCTCGAAGACCGGGTGGTCAAGTTTGTGACCGGACTGCCGATCAGCTCTGGAGAGTAGTCGCCCGGGGACCTCCAAAAATTAGAGCTCCCGCAGGCCTGTCAGGAGATCCCGGCGCAACGCCTGCCGGGTCGCCAGCCAGGTCCAGAACAGACCGTTTGCCCCCACCAGGAAGAAGGTCAGGGCCAGCGAAAACCACGGAATTTCGGTACCGGGGCGCAAGACCGACGGCAGGATCGCGAGCACCGCTGCCGCCACCCCAAGGACAATGCCAAGCCCCAGCAGGATGGCGTGTTCGGAAAGCACCATGCGGCGAAGCGGGGGATCGTCAAACCCGACGGCCTTCATGAGAGCCAGTTCCCCACGACGTTCCTGCACATTGCGCAGGACCACGACACCCAGCCCGACACTGCCCAGTAAAAGGCCCAGGCCGCCCAGCATCTGGAACGTGTTGAGGTAGGTGTTCTGCACCGCGTTGAAGCGATCCAGCCGCACCGCGGCCGGCGTCAGTTCCAGACCGACGTCGGAAAACGCGCGTGAAAGGTCGGCTGCGATTTCGGACGTGCGATCGGCGGGGGCATCCACCAGGAAGACCCGGTGGCCGGATTCCGTGGGAAACCGTTCCACAAACCCGGATTCGGGAATGATGAGGCTTCCCTGCAGGACCGAGTTGGCCACCGCGCCGACGATGCGGACGCGGAACGGACGTCCCCGGTCGTCAAGATAGTCCAGCGTGTCGCCGACCTTCCGGCCAAGCGCCCATTGAATGGAGTTGGCATCGCCGATGGCGGGGAGGACTGGAATGCCATCCGGGGCGTCCGCCCACGAAGCCGCCAGCAGGTCCCAGCCGGTGGCGCCATTGGGTGCCGGCAGGGACGCCGTGAAGGTGAACGCCTGGCGACGGGAAAGCGGTTCGGGATCCACTCCCAACAACCGGGGCTGCTGGGCCCGGTTGAGGTTGAGGCAGCTGGCATCGTCGCCCTCGCGAACCCGGAACGGAACAAAGGTCACGGCCTCCATCAGGCCCTCGTCCAGGCCAAAGGATTCGCGGCCTTTTCGACTGTCGAGGTCCGCGACGATCGGAAGGCTGCTTTCACCCCAAAACGCGAATCCCCCGGTCCCGGCGCTCCGCTTGGAGGCGTCACGTCGCGCGTCCAACCGGCTGGCGGCCACCACGACCAGCAGAAACGAGGCACTGGCCAGCAGCAGGACGGTGGCCAGGGAACGGGAAGGGCGTCTGGAGATGCCCCGGAGCGCCAACCCCATCCGGGTGCGGACGACCCGGCCGGACGGGCGGACCATGCGTAGCCGGTATCGCAGCCCAAGCGCTCCCGCTGCCAGCGCGGCGGCGCCCGCTCCAAAGAAGGCCGCCGGCTGGTGCCGCTCCGATCCCAGGAAACCCCAGGCGCAAAGTCCGAACGCCGCTGCGGCCATCCCGATGGGAAGGGCAGGGCGGGCCGACCGGCATTTGGCCCCTTCGGCCCCTGCCAGATCCGATGCCGTGTCCTCAAGGAGATGACGTGCTGGCAGGCGGGCCTGGCCCCGCAACGCCAGCGTCAGCGTCACGGCCGCAGTGCCGAAGGCGAGGAGCGCGCCGATCACGAGTGATGCGGGGGTGAGGTGAAAGGTCAGCCCGCCGCCGGCGACGGCGTCCCGCCACAGGGTGTTGAGTCCGGTGAGAATCGCGCGCGCGTAGTAGATGCCTCCGACGATTCCAAGCACCGTTCCAAGGCCTGCGAGCATCAATCCTTCGCGCAACAACAGCCGCCGGACACCCGCAGGGGTCCAGCCCACTGCCAGCAGGAGTCCGACCTCGCCCGCCCGACGCTCCAGGGCGAACAAAAAGAGCATCGAGGTGAGCAGCAGCGCCGAAAGGATGAGGAAAAAACTGAAGCCCAGGAACAACCCGCCAAAATCCTGCCCCGATGCCGCCGCGCTTAGGCCCTGCGCGGCCACCGGCTGCCAGACGATGCCAAAATCCCGTGGGGACAGAGCTCCCTCAAGCCGTGCCTGGATCCCCGCCGCGACCTCGTCGGGATCGGCATTGCCGTCAACCGGCCAGCGTATTGCGGTCAGGTTTCCAAATCGGTTCGCCCAGAGGCGCCGGCCGGTCTCGGGGTTGACGAAGGCCTTGGGCGCACCACGCCACTCCTTCCAATACGCTTCATCCTTGTCCCGGATGGTGTGCACGAGGTCAAAGCCCGCGTCCCAGTCCCGTGTGCTCTCCGCCTTCGCCAAGCCGGGGAATTCCGGCATCAACGTTCGGTCGGCATGCACCCCCGTCATCGGCACGATACTCCGAACCCTGAACCGATTCGTGTGCTCGACGAGCCGGGGTCCGGAATCAGCCCGGTAATAGGTGAGACGCAGCGAATCTCCAATCTCCAGCCCGAGATCCCCGGCCAACCACTCTGAAACCACGATTTCATCGTCGGCCAGGTCGGCCGGGCTGTAGGGAGGGCCCGCCGCGGTCACCATGGAATACGGGGTCAGGCGATCGCCTGACTCGAGGGAATTGACAAGGTAAGTCAGCACGGGCACCGGCCCCTCTGAGATGTTGGGTGCAAGGGCGGTGGAAACAGCGGGCGGATCCAGGAAGATCCGGCGGGATGTCAACTCGACGAAACCGGGTTGATCTGCCACCGGCTTCCAGACACGGATTGCCAGTTCCGCATCGGCCAATTGCCAGTGCTCGCTCAGGAGTTCGTCCATGCGCGCCGTCTGGGCTTCGGGCGGCATGGCTCGGGTGGTCTCCGTCATCGGCCATTTCCAGGCTTGAAAGCCATGCTCCCGGAGGGCGCTCCACCGTTGAACCAAGCGTTCCGAACTCGTGGAGCGTACCCAACGAAACAGTTGACGACCGACCAACAGATTCACCCGCCCGTCGAGGTCCGCAGCCTTTGCGAGGGTTCCCGGCGGAACGAACGCATTCAGCGGAGCGACCTGATTTGCCTGCAATCCGAAGACTCCGCCTTCGGATGCCGGCAAAATGCGTCCCACTCGGAATCGGAGCGCCACACTCTGGTCGTCCCGCGGGGTGATGACTGCATCCCGTGACAGCGCCGACGGCTTGTGAATGCGCAACACCACCGCATCGCCCGGGGTCACCTTCAACTGGCGGGCCAGGGGCTCCCCAAGCCAGACCTCATCAGCTCCGGTCTCGAATATGGAAGCGCCCCCCCCACCGAGCGAAAATATCCGCTCAAACTCACTGCTTACTTCAAGGACTTGCACCCGATTGGCGCGCGCGGTTCCGTCCTGACGCGTCATCGTGCCGGGAAGGGTCAGAATCCCGGCGGTCGCCGGATTCGAAGCAAATGGCAAGCTCCGCCCCAAGACGCTGATCGCCGGGTTGCTCGCGTTGATCCGTTCAGAAAGCGCTGCGGTGACAAATCGGTCGTTCAGTGAAAGCGCGGTGGCGATGCGGTGTCCGAGGCGCTCGCGGACACGGTCCGCGAGGCTGCCACGGACCGAATCGCCGACGGCAAGCGCCCCGACCAGCACCGCGGCGGCGATGATGGCGCCGGCGAGCACCCCGGCATGGGAGCGCCAGTGATGCTGCAGCGAACGAAGGGCCAGGCGGCGGCGGGTCATCGGGGCACCAGCTTTCCATCGAGCAGATCCACGATCCGCCCCATTCTGGCGGCGAGCTCGGTGCTGTGGGTCACAACCACCAGTGCGACGCCGTCCTCCCGGTTCAACTCCACCAACAGGTCCCCCAGGGTGCCCGCGCTGGCGCGATCCAGGGCCCCGGTCGGCTCATCGGCGAGGAGAATGCGCGGCTGATTGATGAGGGCCCGCACCACGGCCGTCCGCTGACGCTCACCGCCGCTGAGCTGGCCCGGACGATGTTCCAGCCGCCCCGCCAATCCCACCCGGTCGAGCCAGCGTCGGGCACGATCCTCAGCTCCGGAGTCCACGGACGTCGCCTCCGCGAGTGCGGGTAGGAGGACGTTCTCCAGAACGGTGCACTGCGGCAGGAGATGGTGGTTCTGGAAGACGAAGCCGATCTGGCGGTTCCGGATGCGCGCGAGCTCCCGCGCCCCAAACGGCTGCAGGTCGCGTCCTTCCATCAGCACGGATCCGGAATCCGGCCGGTCCAGGGTTCCCAGAAGGTTGAGGACCGTGCTTTTGCCACTGCCGCTTGGGCCCAGAATCGCAAGGCTCTCGCCATGTCCGATGACCAGGCTGGCGCTGCGGAGCACGGGGACCGGGGTCGCACCCGGGTACGACTTGCTCACCTCATGCAGGGCAAGGAGGGGACCGGATTCAGTGTCCGACATCGCGGAAAGGGTAGCGTCAGCAACCCCCGAAGCCACGGCGGAAGTGCAGACCTCAGAGGACCCTTTAGCGGAACGGTGAGGCCCCCGCGCGGTGGGGTGAGGTTCCTGCCGTCCGCACAACTCGGAGTCGGGCTGGTGGAGACTTCGCACGCGGACGGCTCCGCGGAGCGTTGCCCCACCGGGAGCGGAGCCGAGGTGCGACGCGGTGGGGCAAGTGGCCCCAGGGGCCGTCCGTCCAACGGGGAGTCCGGGGGCCACGGGAACGCGACCCGGGGCCAGCCCCACCCGCGGGTGAGAGCGGCTCGATGCCTTCCCGGCCGGCCTCAGTCCCGGATGGCGGCCTGCAAGGCTTTTGGGCAGATTGGGTGCGTGTTGACCCCAAGTATCGAGGATCCCCTGCCATCCGGTGTCGGCTGCCGGTTCACCGTGATCGCATCGCGGTATCATCCGCGGTTTGTGGACGGTCTGCTCAACGCCACATTGTCCTCGCTGAATCGCGCGGGGGCGCCCGATCCCGAGGTGTTGCGCGTTCCCGGCGCCTGGGAAATCCCGGTGGTGGCGGGCGCGGTCGCCCGTCGGACCCGGGGCCGGCCCGACGCGGTCGTGTGCCTCGGAGTCGTGTGGCAGGGGGAAACGTTGCACGCGCAGCACATCGGTGACGCCGTCAGCGACGCACTGATGCGCCTGGCGGTGGATACCGGGGTTCCGATGGTGCATCAGGTGCTGAGCGTCGCCTCCGAGGAGCAGGCGACCGCCCGTTGTCTGGATCCGGAAACCGGCCGGGGCCTCGAGGCCGCGCGCACCGCGTTGGAAATGGCCACGCTCCTGCGGAGTCTGTAGCCCGTCCTGTGGTGAACGATGCGCGGACGTTTTCCATGGCTGCTGGGAGCACTGGCGACTGCACTCGCACTGGCCCTATGGATGCGTCGCAGCGGCCACCGGACCTCGGGCGCACTCGGGCCCCGCAGCCCGGCGGAAGCAGCCGAGGCGATCGCCCGCCAGTATCTCGCCATCGAGGAACGGGAGCAGGCGGTGGCCCGGGGACTGTGGGCGCCTGAAATTGAAGCCCAGCGATTCGAGGACGTGCTTCACCAGATCTGGGATTCGCTGAATGCGGCGACCAACGACTGGCGCATTCTGCAGGATATTTCGCTGGAGCAGGTTTCCCTTCTGGACATCGGAATCCCCGAGGCGCTGCCCCACGGCATTTGGCGTGTCCGACAGGCGCCCGGTGCCGGCAAGACGCTCGACCGCCTGGACTGGCGGGATTGGATTGAAGGGTGGGCGGCCGCCGGATGGGAGATTCGGGGGACGCGGTGGGCTCTGAGGTCCCACCAGACGGCTGGCCGCGGGCAGCACGCCCGGTCCCACATTTGGATTGGAGCCCGGCTGGAGCGGTTGAAGCCGGAGCAACGGGCAACGCTTGATCTCGAGGCCACCGTGACCTGGACATCGAGCGATTCGGGCATCGCGGAAGTTACCAGCCTTCGCGTGGATCGCCTCACCGTGCTCCATCGTTTGGGCCCGCCACCGTTTCGTTTGTGGCTGGAAGCGGATCTTCCACCGGAGTCCACCCGGTTCAATGATCCGCTGATCATTCGGGATCTTGATGGCGACGGACGCCCGGAACTGCTGATGGTTGGAGCCGCTTCCGTCTGGTGGAACGGCACAGGACAGGCGTCGTCCGCACCATTCGACCGCAAGGAGGTCGCCGGCGTGCCTGAGGAGCGGATCCAAGCCGCCGTCCTTGCCGACGTGGATGGCGACGGCCGCGAGGACCTGGTGATCGCCGGTGCGACCGGGCTCCGCTGGGCCGCGGCCTTCGACGGACGTACGGAACCCGATTGGCGGCAGGGTTGGACCGCACCCGGCTTGTTGCGGCATCCGCAGGCGATCGCCGTCGGCGATGTGGACGGGGATGGCGATGTGGATTTGTGGCTGGTGCAGTACAAGCTTCCGTACCAGCAGGGACAGTTTCCCACCCCGTGGTACGATGCGCGGGACGGGTTCTCCTCCCATCTGCTGCTCAACGATGGGCGGGGCCGATTTTTGGAGGCCACGGAGGCGTCGGGCCTTGGTCCCGTGGGGCGTCGGCGCAGCTACAGTGCTTCGTTCGTGGACGTTGACGGTGATGGCGCCCTGGATCTGCTGAATGTCAGCGATTTTGCGGGCCTGGATTTCCTGAGAAACACTGGGCATGGGCGCTTCGAGGACCTGACCCCGTCCCTGGGCCCCGACCGGCATGCCTTCGGCATGGCGCATGTCGTCAGCGACGCCAACGGCGACGGACATCCTGACGTGCTGATGCTCGGCATGGATTCCATTGTGGCCTCCCGTTTGCTCGCGCTTGGGGTGCGCCGTCCGGTCCCTGGCGAGCCTGCGAATGCCGTGGTAGGGATGACGGCGGGCAACCGGCTGTTTCTCGGAAGTACGGACGGCGCGCGTCCGCTCCGTGGGGCGCCAGCAGCATGGGCTTCGGGATTGGCCGCCACGGGATGGAGTTGGGGGGGAGCCTGGGAGGATTTTGACAATGACGGCCGGCTGGATCTGGCGGTGGCCAACGGGCACGAGACCCGTTCCTCGACCGTGGACTACGAGCGCCAGTTTTGGCTGCACGATCGGTTCGTTGCCGGCTCCACCAACGATCCGGCGGCGGAATTCTATTTCCGGACGGCTGCAGGCCGCCGTCAGGCGGCAAGGGCCAGCTATGGCGGCTGGCAGGACAACATTCTCCGATTGCAGGTGAAGGATGGGGATTATGCCGAGGTCGCGTGGCTGCTGGGGGTCGCCGATCCGGAGGATTGCCGAAATCTGGTGGCTGCTGATTTGGATCTCGATGGGCGGCTCGATCTCGTGGTGACGACCCAGGAGGGGTGGCCCCGTCAGCGTCAGCGCCTAAGGATTTACCGAAACGAGCTGGAAGCCGTCGGCCGCTGGATCGGATTTCGGTTTCGCGGATCGGTGCCATCCGGGGTCCGGGTGACTGTGACCTCCGGTGAGACCCAGTTCTCCCGCTGGCGGTTGACCGGGGACAGCTTTCGTTCCCAGGGACCGGCGGCGGTTCATTTCGGACTGGGGCATTCGTCAGCCGGTAGAACGGTCATTGACTGGGGACCCGGTCGGGCGCCGACGTCCCTTGAAGCGCCCCAGAATGACCGCTGGAACATTGTAGATGTTCCCGACAGCAACCTACAGGCGGAACGTTGAACGCCCCGAGAGGTCCAATCAGGCCGCCGCGGGGGCAGGGGACCCAAAGCCGGGAAGCTTTGGTGGCACCGGCTTGACCACCTCCGGAAGCGGGGTGGCCGCCTGGGCACCGGTGGGCGGATCCACGTTCGCGGGGCCGGCAGGGGGCGGGGTGAACTTGCCGGTACGAACGATGTCCTCGACCTGGGTGCCGTCGAGCGTCTCGAACTCCAGCAGGGCGTTCGCGATGATCTCCAGCTTGTCGCGGTGCTCATCAATCAACCGCTTCGCGGTGTTGTACCCCTCCTCGACGAAGCGCTTCACCTCCGCGTCAATGAGCTCGGCGGTTTCGTCGCTGTAGTCCTTGGACCGCATCATGTCGCGGCCGAGGAAGACATACTCCTGGGATTCGCCGTAGAGCACGTGGCCCAGTTTGTCGCTCATGCCCCAGTGCATGACCATGGACTTGGCAATTGCGGTGGCCTGCTGGATGTCCCCGGAGGCTCCACTGGAAATGTCACCAATCACCAGTGACTCGGCGATCCGCCCGGCCATCGCCATGGTGATCATGTCCACGGCCTGCTTGCGTCGCATGTTGAGCACGTCCTCCTTGGGCAGCGACATGGTCGCTCCGAGGGCACGCCCGCGGGGGATGATCGTGACCTTGTGCAGCGGATGGGTGTGCTCCAGCAGCACATTCACCAGGGCGTGGCCCGCCTCGTGCCACGCGGTGGCGCGCTTCTCCTCCTCGGACATTGCCAGGCTGCGGCGTTCGCGACCCCATCGGACCTTGTCCCGAGCCTCCTCCAGTTCGTGCATGCCGATGGCCTTGCGTCCCGCCCGGGCGGCAATGAGGGCCGCCTCGTTCAGCAGATTGGCCAGTTCCGCCCCGGAAAAGCCGGGGGTGCCGCGGGCAATGACCGACAGGTCCACGACGCTCTCCAGTTTCACGTTCTTCGCATGCACCCGCAGGATCGCCTCGCGACCGCGGACATCAGGCAGGCTCACCGTCACCTGACGGTCAAACCGGCCGGGACGCAGGAGGGCGGGGTCCAGCACGTCGGGCCGGTTGGTCGCCGCAATGATGATGATCCCCTCGGTGGTGTCGAAACCATCCATCTCGACCAGGAGGGCGTTGAGCGTCTGCTCCCGCTCGTCATTGCCGCCACCCATCCCGTGGCCGCGGGCGCGGCCCACGGCATCAATTTCATCAATGAAGATCAGGCACGGCGTGCTCTTGCGCGCCTGCTCGAACATGTCGCGCACCCGGCTGGCGCCCACACCGACAAACATCTCGACGAAGTCGGACCCGCTGATGCTGAAGAACGCGGCGTCCGCCTCCCCCGCAATCGCCTTGGCCAGGAGGGTCTTTCCGGTGCCGGGCGGACCGACCATCAGGACGCCCTTGGGAATGCGGCCCCCCAGTTTCTGAAACTTCTTGGGATCCTTCAGGAATTCGACGAGTTCGGACACCTCGTCCTTGGCCTCCTCGACCCCGGCAACATCCTTGAAGGTCGTCTTGTTCTTTTCCTTGCTGAGCAGTCGCGCCTTGGACTTGCCGAAGCTCAACGCGCCCCGTCCCGCAGCCTTGATTTGGCGGATGAAGAAGAACCAGATCAACAGGCCGATGATCAGGATGGGGAGGATGCCCAGAACGACCTGCAGGAAGGCGTTGTTGTTCTCCACGGGGCGAAACACCCCGGTGTCCATCAACGCATCCATGCGCTGCGGGCTCAGCACCGCCTCCACGGAGAAGGGCACCAGCGCCTGATTCGTTGGCCCGCCGTCAAGCGCCTGGTAGCGCCCTCGGACGAGCCGCAACTGGGTCTGGGGGGCGAAATGGATCTCGCCGCTCTCGACGAGATTCGACGCGACCAGGTCGAACAGCTTCTTCTGCGAAATCGGGTGATAGCGCTGCTGGTTGGTCTTCTGGAAGATCAGGAGCAGGGGAATCAGGGCGGCCACGGCGATCCAGACCATCCACGTCCGCGCAGTGAGACCGGGGGTTCCGTTGGAGGCTGGACCGCGGCTGTTTTCGTTGTTTTCGGCCATGACGAACTCTGGCGAAAGCTACCAGTGTCCGGGACCGGTGCAAGCCGCGTTTCCCCTGCAATTACGGCACTGGACGCCACTTCCAGCGCAAAGTGCGCCGGGTATCCGGCCGGATGCGAAACAAGTCTCCGGGCGGGAGGGACTCGACCCAAAAGAGGATGCCGTCGCCAGTCGCCGCCACGAGCAGTGTCCGGCGCCGCGCTGCGGGCACCTTTCGATTGACGAGGAGGTCCTGGAGTTTTGCCGGCCTCGCGAACCCCAGCGGTTGAAAGCGATCGCCCGGACGCCAGTGGCGGAGGCAGATCCGCATCCCGACCCGCGCAGCGTCGAAAACTTCCTCGCCCGCGGACCTGTTGTCCGGGGAAAAAGATGCCGCCCGGTCAAACGAATACCGTATCGAGGTGCCGCCGAGGGTTGCGGTGCCTCCACGCGATCTCAATTCCAGGCGTTGCTCCCGGCCTTCAAAGTCGGGGACGGTGACAGGGGACTCGGGCACGACCCGTCCACCAGCATCCCGGCGAACCCTCAGGTCTTCGGAAACCTGATGGACCCCAACGCCTCGTCGAAGCCGCTCGACCGTATCGAAACCCGGCTCATGCCCCAACGCCCGCAACTGGACCCGCAGCACCGCGCGCTGCAAGGCCAACGGGAGGACGCGAAAGTCGCGATCCTGCGGATGCTCCAGCCACCGTTGCGCCTCCGCTCCGACAAACGTGGCCTCTGCGCCCACCAGATCCGCCGTGCGACCCAGCAACCGGCGGATTGCCGGAGAGAACCTCGCTTCCAACAGCGGCAGCAGTTCGAGTCGGACCCGGTTGCGGAGCGGACCGGGATCACTATTGCTGGCGTCCTCCCGGAAGGGGACTCCCCCGGCAATCGCAGCGGCTTTCAGCCGGGACCCGGGCAAATCGAGCAGGGGACGGATCAACACGATCCTCCGGTCGGCGGACGAAGGATTCTGCCAGGACATACCCGCAAGTCCGTCCCCCCCGGCGCCCTGAAGCAATCGCATCAGCACCAGTTCGGCCTGGTCATCTGCGTGATGGGCGAGGGCGACGGTGAGCATTCCGAGCCGGCGTGCAGTCCGCGCAAGAAATGCGTGCCGCAGGCGGCGCGCCGCCATTTCAAGAGACTCGCCGGTGAGACCCCGGGCCTCGCGCACCGGAAGTCGGGCCATCACACACCGAAGCCCGAGCGCACGTGCCGTCATTCGAACGAGTCGGGCGTCAAGGTCGGCATCCGAACCCCGGAGCTGATGATGCGCATGGGCCACCGCAAGCTCCAGCCGCAGCGGGCCGGCCAGCGTGTGCAGCAGGTGCAGCAGCATCATGGAGTCCGCGCCACCGGAAACCGCAACAAGGATCCGCCCGCCGGCTGGCAGCAGGCCGTGCCGCGTCAGCGAGACGCGAACGTGGGCGGCGAGTGCGTTCACCGGGACAGCATGGGACAAGCCCGGAACAATTGGGAAGCTGCGTGCGTCGCAGACCCGGGCTCCGACGGCGGCATGGCGGCGCACCTTGCGCTTGGCGGGACGTATCGGCGCCCGTAGCGTCGCGCCTCGCGAATGAGATTCACGCCCCTGGGCCTAGCCATCCTGCTGACCGCCTCCGCGCTCGGACAGGAGGCGGAATCCCCCGGAGAATCAACGGCCGGGACGGTGCTGATCCGGGCGGCGGACGGGCAGGGGGAGATTGAATTCGACCGTGCCACTCGGGTGGCCACGGCGGTCAATGGCGTCGTGGTCACCTATGACGGTGCGACCTTGACGGCGCGCCGGATCCAGCTCGACCTCGACAACGCGTCCCTCCTGGCCGAGGGCGACGTCAGCCTGCAACGCAGTGGCCCCGACGGGCGCACCGTGCTGTGGCGGGGCGAGCGCATCCGGTACCACTACGACACGGGTGAACTCAGCGCGGATCACTTCCGGTTCGGGCAGCCGCCGTTCTTCGCATCCGGGTCCCGGCTGGAGGGCGGGCGGACCAATGCGGTGCAGACCGCGGTGGACGGGGTGTTCACGACCGACGACGTCGCCGATCCCGACTACAAGATCCGCGCACGCCGCCTGACGATCTCGCAGGACCGGAGGATTACCGCCACGGATGCCACGGCGGTGGTGGGCGGGGTACCGGTGATGTATTTCCCGACCTATTCGCGCTCCCTGACCTCGCACAAGTACTACTGGACGGCGGTGCCGGGGTATCGGTCCATCTGGGGCGGGTTCGTTCTCGGGGCGTTTCACCAGAACTGGAGCACCAACCTTCACACCGCGGTTGAGCTCGACTTTTACTCGAAGCGCGGACCTGGAATCGGGCCCTCGGCCGAATATGATCTCGGACGCTGGGGGCAGGGGAAGGGCACCTTTTACTACATTCACGATCGAGAGCCCGGCACGGACCAGTTTGGACAGGAAAACCCGGAAAATCGGGAACGCTTTGCGTTCAGTCATCAGGCCAATCCCCGCGAAGACCTGTATGCCACCGCCGCCATCTGGCAGCAGGGGGATCCGGACATCATCCGGGATTTCTTCCAGAACGAGTACCGCGAAAACACCCCGCAGCCGTTGTCGTATGTCGAGGCCCAGCAGCTTTGGAGCAACTTCAGCCTCGGCGTCCTGGTGGCGCCGCAGATCAATTCGTTTCAACCGGCCGTCGTCCGGTTGCCAGAGCTCTATTTCAACGGATCGCGACAGCAGCTCGGCCCGACGCCGCTTTATTACGACTCCCAGAGTTCCGTGGGTTACTACCGGTTTTCCGAGGGGGATTATTCGAGTCTGAGCTACGAGGCGTTCCGGGCGGACACCTACCATCAGATCACGCTGCCGAAGACCCTGTTCGGATTCCTGAACGTCATCCCGCGGGGCGGGGTCCGCTACACGCATTATGGGGAACCCACCGGGCTGGACGACATCACCGCACCGGGCAACCGATGGGTCTTCAACACCGGGGGCGAGATCACCTGGAAGGCATCCGCCACGTGGAAGGAGGTCTCGAACCGCACGTTGGACGTCAACGGGCTGCGGCACGTGATCCAGCCCTCGGTGAACTACACGTTCATTCCCACCCCCAATCTGAAGCCCCGCCAGGTGCCGCAGTTTGACTACCGGGTGCCTTCGTTCGAGCTGCGGCCGATTGAGTTTCCGGACGACAATTCGATTGACACCCTGGGGTACCGGAACGTCATCCGCCTCTCGCTGTTCAACATCCTGGAGACGAAGCGCGACTCGGGCGTGCAGCAGTTCGTGAACTGGCAGCTCTACACCGACTGGAACCTCAGCAAGCAGGAGTCCTTCGAGACGACCTTCTCGGACGTGTATTCCCGGCTCAGTTTCCAACCGACCTCCTGGATGGGCTACGGGTCCATCCTGCGCTTCGACGTGGCGGACGGCCGGTTGAACGAGTTCGATAACGTGATCCGGTTGACTCCGAACGACGTCTGGAGCTGGACGCTGGCCAACCGCTACCTCCGCGCCGATCCGGAACTCGGGAACGACACCAGCAACACCTATTTTTCGACGATCGCCTACCGGATGAACGAGAATTGGAGTGTCCGCATGAGCCACCAGTTCGAGGCGGAGTTCAGCACCATGCAGGCCCAGTACTACACGCTGGCCCGCGACTTCCGGAGCTGGGTGGGTGCCGTGACGGTGCAGGTGCTGGACAACGGACCCAACGGGATTGACTGGACGGTTGGCGTAGCCTTCCAGCTCAAGGCGGCACCAGGAGCGGGGCAGCAGGAGAGAAACACCGGGCCGAACCGGATCCTCGAACCCTGGATCTTCTGAAGCCGCCGGCGACAGACCGGGAGTTCCGGCTTACCTATTATTTGAATATAACAAATATTGTACACTCCGCAGGCCCGGCTTTGGGTCGCATTTTGGGCCGCACATGCATCGGACCCAGCGCCCCGCAATCAGCAACGGAACTTCCCCCGGATACCTGGCCTCGTTGCACGACCGTGATCAGCAGTTGCAGGCCGTTGTTGCCCGCAATCGTGGAGAATGGCAGTTCGGGGAATACCTGCAGTCTTCGGGACGACCAAGGAACCCAGCCGGTTCCCCGCCCAATCCGGTTTGGCCTTGTGGGAACGCGGGGTCCAGCGAACGGCCCTGAATTTGGCGGAGAGGGGGGGATTCGAACCCCCGGTAGGGTATAAGCCTACTCACGCTTTCCAGGCGTGCGCCTTAAACCGCTCAGCCACCTCTCCGGCGGCGGGAACATTGGCGACGCGTGCCCGGGCATGGCAACTGGTTTCGAGCCGGTGGTTTTGGGCGGATGGCCCCTCGGCGGGCATCGCCACGGGATCCGCGCCGGTCCCGGGCACCCTGCCCGGAAGACTTCACTCGTTCACTCGTAAAGCCCGTAAAACTGCCGCCGGCACGCCGCGGCATCAGCCGGCAGCCGGGTCCGAAGCGTCCCGGCCTCCACGGCGCCGTGCTGAAACCGCCGCTTGGGAAACACCGGCATGTCGAGCCCAAACAACTGTTTCACGCCCCGGGACACCACCTCGCCCTTCAACGAGTACAGCGTGGGCACATCGTATCCGGTCAACTCGACGAACGGGATCCCCTCGCTGACCCGCATTACCTCCCGGGCCATCAACGGACTGAACCCCTCAAATCCATAACGCCGCAACGGGGCGTAGGTGCGGACGCATCCCCGGCTCAGCCCCCCGCTGTAGGTCAGCGAATGCTTGATTCTGCCCACGCCCCACCCTTCGTGGTACAGCAACGGATTGTGCACGACCGAGCGGATGGTCAGCTCCGGATTCTCCTCGATCGGATAGTCCTTGAGGTTCTCGTCCCCGCCATCGCCGTCGAACAGATGACGCCAATCCGGATACCGCCGCCGAATCCCCCTGCACAGGGCGATGGCCATGGCCCCGCATTCGACATCGAGGAGCTTGTAGTCCTCAAGGACGCGCAGGGTCTCCTGGACATCGAGTTCCGCCGGATCTGCGTGGATCTCCTCGAGAAACAGTCCCAATCCCATCCGCGAGAGGAACGTCCGCGCCTGTTCGAGGTCCGGGCCACCGCCGAAGCTCAGTGTGAACGCCTTCAGCCGCGCCGGGTTCATCCCGAGCTCCCGGAGCATCCGAAAGGTCGTGAGAAACACCAGTCCGCTGTCCACCCCGCCCGAAAAGGCGACTCCAATCGGCTCGTGGGATGGCAGGGTGCGCAGCAGTTTGCCAATCTCGTCGGCGACGGCGCCCACATAGCGGCGCCCGATGACATCGAGATCGGCGGGCAGCGCATTTCGGTCCGGCGTGAAGTAGCGGGTGTAGACGGGGTCGGGATCAGGGCAACCGACCAGTTGGATTTCCACGATGTAGTGGGCGGGAACCATCCGCGTGTAGCTCGGATGGAACTGGTCGGCGAGGCCTTCCCGGCGCAACTGCTCCAAAAGGACGTCCATTCGGTCTGCGACGATCAACGCCGGTCCCTCGGCGCGTTTCGCGAGGAAATAGCGCATCGGACGGTCCAGTGAACGTGCCATGCGGACCGTCCGGCCCTCGCGGGCGAGCAGGGCGAAGGACCCGTCAATGGAGGCCACCTGCGCCGCGTCGCCGGTGCGCACCCGCCCACGGGCCTCGTCCAGGGTGACATTGAACAAACGGTTGGCCGCGGGATCCAGCAGGTCCACGACCCGCTCCACATAGGCCTCGTGAATGGACATATGCGCAGCGTCGGCAACCGGTTCCAAGGATGCAAGCCGGCAGGAGGCAGAGCTCCGGGGTTGTGCCACTGCGGCACCCGCCGTTGGAAACGACACCTCGCCACTTGACCGGATTCGGTCGAATGCGGGACACTCCGGATCGTCGAGTCCAACCATGGATCATTCCCCTTCCCCCTCCCGGCGCGAGTTCCTCCGCACCTCCTCCTCCGTCGCCGCCTTCGCCCTGGCCGCCCCGGGAATCCTCATTCGTGAGTCCGCGTTCGCGGCCAATGCCGACACGCTGAAGGTCGGGTTGGTGGGCTGCGGAGGCCGCGGCACTGGTGCCGCCGCCAACGCGCTCACGGCCGATGCCAACTGCGTCGTGACGGCCGTGGGTGACGTGTTCGCGTCGCAGGCGGAATCCGCTGTCAAGGGCCTCAAGGAGCAGTACGGCAACCGGGTGACGGTGACCCCCGACACCCAGTTTACTGGACTTGATGCCTACAAAAAGGTCGTGGACTCGGGCGTGGATGTTGTCCTCCTGGCCTCGCCTCCAGGGTTCCGTCCGGAACACCTCCGCTACGCCGTGGAAAAGGGGAAACAGATCTTCTGTGAGAAGCCCATGGCCACGGATCCGGTGGGCGTCCGGCACGTGATGGAGTCCGTGGCGATGGCCAGGGAGAAGAAGCTGCACCTGGTCTGCGGCTTCTGCTGGCGGAGCGATCTTCCGCGGCGCGCGCTTTACGAAAAGATCCGCGAAGGCGCGATCGGCGATGTCCGCGCCGTGTACGGCACGTACCTCACGGGTCCCGTGAAGCCCATGCCCGCGGCAAACACCCGGAAGGCGGGCATGACCGATCTGGAGTGGCAGGTCCGGAACTGGATGAACTTCTCGTGGCTCTCCGGCGACGGGCTGGTCGAGCAATGCATCCACACCGTGGACAAGCTTGCGTGGTGCATGAACGACGAGCCGCCCTTGAAATGCACCGCCACCGGTGGTCGCTGCGTCCCGAACCATGAGGGGAATATTTTCGATCACGTCACCGTGGTGTACGAATACGCTGGCGGCGTGCGCGGTGTGGTGGCGCAACGCCAGATCGCGGGATGCTACAGTGACAATTCGGACTACATCCTCGGCTCGAAGGGCTACGCGCAGAGCGGTTGGAACAGTCCGGTGATTTCCGGGGCCAACCGGTGGCGGTACGACGGCAAGAAGCCCGACATGTATGTCGTCGAACATGAGGAACTGTTCGCGGGCATCCGGGGCACCGCCCCGCGCCGTTTTGATGGGGACTGGATGACGTCGAGCACCCTGCTCGGAATCATGGGCCGGATGGCGGCCTACACCGGTCAGGAAGTCACCTGGGAGCAGGCGCTGAACTCCACCGAGCGGCTCACACCGGAAGCCCCGCTGGCGTGGGACATGAAGCTGGACATCATGCCACTGCCGGTGCCCGGCCTTTACAAGCTTGCCTGATGCTGGCCGGGCAGCCGGCCGGTGCTCAACTCCTTCCCGCCCCTACCCCGCCATGGCCGGTGCCGGTTCCACAGGAAATGTCATCGCGGCGCTTTGCAGCTTCTTCGTGCCGGGACTTGGCCAGCTGCTTCAGGGGCGGTTGTTGATGGCGCTCATTCAGTTTCTGCTGGCCGGTGCGCTGTGGTTCCTGCTGATGGGATGGCTCGTCCATCTGTGGTCTGTGATTGACGCCGCCGTCTGGAAACCCAAGGCGGGCTGAGCGCAGCAGTCAGGGGAGTCTTCGGTCTCGGGCTGCCGTCAGTAGACGGTACCACTCCTCCCGGTCCATGGGCACTTCGATGGCGGCCACGGCCTCCCAGATTCTCGAGGCCCGAATGCTGCCGATGAGCGGCACGATTCCCGCCGGGTGGCGCAGCAGCCAGGCGAGCGCAATGGCGGCCGGCGTCACGCCCCTGGCAGAGGCGGCCTCGATCAGGGCATCGGTCAGCGCCCCCCTCGGAGCCCCCGGGGTCGGAACCAACGCCCCCCGTGCCAGCGGACTCCACGCGAGCGGAGTCATCCGACTGGCGAGGCACTGGTCGAGGGTGCCGTCCTCAAGCGCGGTGGACTGGGCCAGGCTGATCTCGACTTGGTGCACCACGAGGGGCATCGGACACGCCTGCTGGAGCAGAGAGAACTGGGTTGGCAGAAAGTTGCTCACGCCAAACTCACGAACCTTCCCGCCGTCATGCAACCGAACAAAGGCGCCCGCCACCTCGTCGGGTTCCATCAGGAAATCCGGACGGTGCAGCATCAGAACATCAAGCGTCTCGATGCCCATGCGCTTCAGCGATGCCTCCACACTGACCACAATATGGGCCGCGCTTGAATCGTACCGGTAGGGCGAGATTGCCGAGGGCACACCGGCCCTGCGGATTCCACACTTCCCGGCAACGACCAGCTCGTTGCGCAGCCCCGGCCGTTCGCGCAGCGCGGCGCCGAAGAGTTCCTCGCAGCGTCCGCCACCGTAAACATCGGCCAGGTCAAAGAGTGTGATCCCGGAATCGGCGGCCGCGAGCACCGCGCGAATGCCCTCAGCCGGCTCCGTTGGCGTCTCCACCCCTTCGGACCCGGCAAGGCGCCAGCATCCATAGCCCAAGCGCGAAACGCGGCACGTCGAGCGTCCCAGCAGAATGTGTTGCACCTGACCAGACTGGCCCCGGCGCCCCCCCGGGGGAAAGCCTGTGCATCACAGGGGACGCGAATCGCGACGCCGTCACCCTCCGGACCTCTCCCCCCTGCCTGATGCGGGGCGGCACCAGCAACTTGACCATTGCCCGAATTCCAAGGAGCCGCATGCTACCGCCATGATGTGTCATCCGCGTCGGACGTCCGCGTTTACCCTGATCGAACTGCTGGTCGTGATCGCCATCATCGCCATTCTGGCCGGCATGCTACTTCCGGCACTCGCCAAGGCAAAAACCAAGGCGCAGGGCATTTCCTGCATGAGCAATCTCAAGCAGTTGCAGCTGGCGCACCTGATGTACCCCAACGACAACGCCGACCGGATCACCGCACCCGGGAATTCGAGGAACGAGCCCTATCAGTGGGTGGGCGGCTGGCTGGGCTGGCCGGGCCCGTTCCCCAGCGACAACACCAACCTGTTGATGATCATGGATGTGACGAACTCCAAATTCGCCCCCTATCTCGGGACGCCAGCGGTGTACAAATGTCCCGCCGACCGCAGCCAGATCACCCTGGGGGGCCGGAAACACCCCCGGGTACGCAGCATGGGCATGAGCCAGGCGATGGGGGGACCCGGCGAGTGGCTCCCACCAGGATCGTCCATGTCCGCCAACCAGCGTCGCTACAAGACCTACTACAAGACCTCGGACTTTGTCGAACCGGGCGCCTCCGATTTGTGGGTTCTTCTCGATGAGCATCCGGACAGCATCAATGCCGGCGGGTTTGCCAACATGATGGTGGAATCTCCCGGTGCGGCACGGATCATTGACTACCCGGCCAGCTACCACAACCGGGCGGCCGGCATCTCTTTTGCCGACGGGCATACCGAGATCCGCAAGTGGGTGGACGCCCGAACGGTCCAGCCCATCAAGTTCTACGAAATGCCCTTGAACGTGGCCTCTCCCAACAATCGCGACATGATCTGGCTTTCAGATCGCACCAGCGTCCGCCGCTAAGCCGCCTGACTTGCCCGCCAAAGACCGCGGACACTCCGTCACGGCGCCCGTTCTCGCTCAGTAGGGTGCGGGGTATCCGCCGCCCACGTTGCTGTCCAGCCGGAGGTAGTCGTACACGATCCAGAAGGATTCGCCCGAGGCGTTTGGACCGGTCCGGTTCAGTTCGATCGTGTTCGGACCCGCCTGCGCCGCCACGGCGCTCACGGGGAACTCCACCTCCACCGGACCGGTGGCCGTGATCTTTCGGCTGAGAAGCTGGGTCACCGTCCCGGCCGTGTTTCGAAAACTCACGATCATGTCGTGCTCGCCAAACCCGCTGTCCACCGTGCCGATCATCCGCTTGCCGCTGCAGATCTCGAAAATAAGCCGCAGCCGGGCTCCGGGCACCAAGTGGGCTTCGCTCAGCATGAAGTGGACCCGGTTGAAGCGGTCCGCGCCGGAATGGGCACGCTCCCACGCCACCGGAGGCTCGTCATTGGGGACTTGAAGGGGCGTCGTCAGGGCATTGAATCCCGTGGGATAGGTGCCGGCGAAATAGAAGTGATCGTCCGCGCCGGGATTCGACGCGGCTGCGTACTGCGGATCCCCCGGCAGCCGGGTCACCGATCCGGGGGACGGATCCAGCCTCTGGTTCTGGATTGAAAACTCCGCGAATGCAGCGCCGGGATAGCCCGGCGTCGAGGGTCCTTCCCGGGTGCCGATCACCCAGGACGTCCGAACCGCAGGCGGTGCAGACGGCACCACGCTCAGGCGGACCTGGTCGTATTCCACCCAGTACGACACCCCGGACAGCGACGGGCCGGTTCGAACCAGCTCGATGGTGTTCGGGCCCGGGGTGGCGCCCACCGCCGCCGCATCGAACTCGATCACCACCGGACCCACGGAATTGAGCACACGGCTCTGCAGGACGGTTTCCAGGCCGGTTCCATTGCGAAACCGGTACACCATGCTGTGCTCCCCGAACCCGGGCTGCCGCACCCCATCGATGGACACCCCGCCGTTGCAATACTCAAGGCGCAGCTGGAAACGGACCCCGGCTGATGTCTGCGAGGGCGAAAGGACCAGATGAATCCGGTTGGTCGGATCCGTCTTTCCGTGCGAGCGCTCCCATGCCGAAAAGGGCTCGTCGTATGGCACCACAAGTGTCGAGGTCAAACCATTGAATCCCGCGGGATAGGTGCCCGCGAAGTAGTAGTCGTCATCCGAACGGGGGTTGTTGGCCGCGCTGTACTGGGGATCACCCGGCACCCGGGTCACGGCACCGGGAGCCGGCGTGCGCGCATTGTCCGCCGCCGAGAACTCCGCAAATGCCGAGACCGGATAATTGGGAGTGCCGGGACCCTCATAGGTGCCGATGGTCCATTCGGTGCGATCTCCATTCGCAGGAGGTCCGTAGCCAGCAATGAAGGCGTGCACAAGGGCCATCCCCCCGGAATCCAGTTCGCTCGTCGCCAGCGGTGGCATGTGCCGTTCATTCAGCTGCGAGATGCGCTGCCAGATCATGGATGCCTGAAGATTGTTTGGGACAAGAACCCGGGCGTCTGGAATACCAAACCCCTCCAGAACCGGACCGTTCACGATGCCAGCCTCGACCAATGGAGTCTCCAAACGTCCATCCCATAATCCCCGTCCCATTCCATCCGGCTGATGGCAGTACCCGCAATTGACATCGAGATACGAGCGAAAGCGGTGCTCCAGCGATGCCGTCGCATCAGACGCCCCCGAGAGCCGCGGAAGGGATTCCGGATGGAGGTGCGGTGGATGAATCAACCCCAGGTTGCCCAGCGCAGTCAACTGATTGATCTCCGAGCCGGCGACAACCACGTCGCGATTTAGCTGGCGGGTGCTGAAGCCAAGGACTCCGCCAGCGGGACCATGATGACACACCATGCATTCCGATCGCCCGGGATAGTGCCAAAGCTGGGATCGTATGACGCCGCCATCCTGTACCAGGAAGCTCTCGTCCATGCCGGAATCCGGCACAAGGTCGGCATCACTACCATCCGGACGCCACCGATACGTCACGCCATAGACACCGGTTGCCGTTTTCACCAGAAAGCGCGTCTCCAGACGCCGCCTTGTGGCGGGATTACCACGAACCATGTCCAGCTCGAAATGTTTCACCCACACCATGCCCTCTGGAAACGACCAGCGGTCCGCGGCATCCCGAGTGATGACACCGTTGGGATTCTGGAAGAAGAACCACCGGTATTTGGCTGCATGATCCGACCAGAACGGCAGGTTGACCTCGTAGGGCAGCACGCCATCAGCGACCGCCAGCGAGCCCAGATCCGAAAAGACGCCGGCTTCGCCCAGGGTCTGACGCAACCCCGGCGCCGAGGGGGTCGGATTTCGTTCGAGCCTTGAAACTCTTCCATTCGGGCCCTCCCGTTCCGCCACCCAAATCTCACCGCTCGTCGGGTGGACCAGAAAGGAACTCGGCACCCACGACGATGTGAGAAGGCGGGACACTCCAGTTCCGGACGGCCGGGAAGGATCGAGCGCCCAAATGTGCCGGGTGCCATAGTCCCCAAATACATACTTCCCGAACAGTTCCGGATGACGGGTGCCCCGGTACAACACGCCACCAATCACGCAATTTCCCAGAAAATTGGGATCGCCACCGGCGCGCCCGTACTCATAGAGGGGTGGCAAATATGGGATCCCGGATGGCAAGCTGCTGCGGACCACCGTGCCCTCCATTCGGTTCCAGCCATAGTTGCCCCCGCGGATGACCCGATTGACCTCTTCGCGGGTCACCTCGCCGACATCTCCGACGTACAGCTCGCCCGTATAGGCATCAAAGCACATCCGGAACGGATTTCGCAGCCCCACGGCCCAGAACTCGGTGCGAACGGTGGCAGGATTCACCGGTTGCGAGCCAAAGCTCGTCACACCAACGAACGGGTTGTCGGGTGGAATCCAATAACCTCCACGGACGGATGGATGCGGATTCGGGGTCAGGCTCCCCGGTCGCCCATCCACATCGAGCCGCAAAATCCCGGAGAACAGATCCCGGTTGATCCTCTGGGCGTTGGCCGCTGCTCCTGTCGCGCCTCCACCGTCCCCCACGGAAACGTACAGATATCCGTCAGGACCAAACTGCAGGTCGCCTCCCTGGTGGGTCGCATCAACGTCGTGCTGCGCGTACAGCATTTGTTCGGAGTTCGGGAGGGCACGCCATGGATTTTCTGGATCCGTCTGGAAGCGGGCGACCGCATTGTATACGCGCTGTTCCACATGGTTGGTGGGCGTGTAAAAGACGAAGAAACTTCGGTTTTGCGCGTAGTTTGGATGAAACGCGAGGCCGGTGACACCACTCTCGATGGCGGTGAATGTCCGCGACCGAATGTCGAGAAACGCTGTAATCGTCGGGGATTGGAGGTTCGTAATTACGAGGATCCGGCCCGACTTGATCACCGCGAAAAGCTCGTTGGTCCTCCCAGGCGGCATCGCCGTGCAGACAATGCTCGGGAAGTTCAGACCGGGCATCACATTCACCAGCTGGTACTCCGAGCCGGGAGCTGTGAATGGAAAGCGCGCCGGATTCACCAACGGTCCCTGCGCACCACCAGCCACGTTCGAGATCCACCACAGGAGCGCCAGCAGCCACGGTTTGAGGGGCCTCCAAGGAAGGGCCCCCGGGTGGATCGCGGCATGGGGGCTCGTCGCGCCTTCCGGAACCACACCCAAACCGGAGCGGTGGCCCGCGCCTGGAATGAGGCCGAGGTTTAGCCGGCCCGGGAGGACACCGCTGGACCCGTTGGAAATGTTACGCATCACGTGTCGGGCTCAGCGCTACTGATGCGGCGGCGGGAGCTCGGGCCGCTCAAGGACCCCCTCCGGTCATTGACAGTGGCGCAAACAAGCATCCGCGACGCACCCACGTCGGCCGGGGAAGTTACGCTGGGCGACGGCACCAACATCATTGTCCAGGGAGGCCAGGAACCTCAGTAGGGTGCGGGGTATCCGCCGCCCACGTTGCTGTCCAGCCGGAGGTAGTCGTACACGATCCAGAAGGATTCGCCCGAGGCGTTTGGACCGGTTCGGTTCAGTTCGATCGTGTTCGGACCCGCCTGCGCCGCCACGGCGCTCACGGGGAACTCCACCTCCACCGGACCGGTGGCCGTGATCTTTCGGCTGAGAAGCTGGGTCACCGTCCCGGCCGTGTTTCGAAAACTCACGATCATGTCGTGCTCGCCAAACCCGCTGTCCACCGTGCCGATCATCCGCTTGCCGCTGCAGATCTCGAAAATAAGCCGCAGCCGGGCTCCGGGCACCAAGTGGGCTTCGCTCAGCATGAAGTGGACCCGGTTGAAGCGGTCCGCGCCGGAATGGGCACGCTCCCACGCCACCGGAGGCTCGTCATTGGGGACTTGAAGGGGCGTCGTCAGGGCATTGAATCCCGTGGGATAGGTGCCGGCGAAATAGAAGTGATCGTCCGCGCCGGGATTCGACGCGGCTGCGTACTGCGGATCCCCCGGCAGCCGGGTCACCGATCCGGGGGACGGATCCAGCCTCTGGTTCTGGATTGAAAACTCCGCGAATGCAGCGCCGGGATAGCCCGGCGTCGAGGGTCCTTCCCGGGTGCCGATCACCCAGGACGTCCGAACCGCAGGCGGTGCAGACGGCACCACGCTCAGGCGGACCTGGTCGTATTCCACCCAGTACGACACCCCGGACAGCGACGGGCCGGTTCGAACCAGCTCGATGGTGTTCGGGCCCGGGGTGGCGCCCACCGCCGCCGCATCGAACTCGATCACCACCGGACCCACGGAATTGAGCACACGGCTCTGCAGGACGGTTTCCAGGCCGGTTCCATTGCGAAACCGGTACACCATGCTGTGCTCCCCGAACCCGGGCTGCCGCACCCCATCGATGGACACCCCGCCGTTGCAATACTCAAGGCGCAGCTGGAAACGGACCCCGGCTGATGTCTGCGAGGGCGAAAGGACCAGATGAATCCGGTTGGTCGGATCCGTCTTTCCGTGCGAGCGCTCCCATGCCGAAAAGGGCTCGTCGTATGGCACCACAAGTGTCGAGGTCAGACCATTGAATCCCGCGGGATAGGTGCCCGCGAAGTAGTAGTCGTCATCCGAACGGGGGTTGTTGGCCGCGCTGTACTGGGGATCACCCGGCACCCGGGTCACGGCACCGGGAGCCGGCGTGCGCGCATTGTCCGCCGCCGAGAACTCCGCAAATGCCGAGACCGGATAATTGGGAGTGCCGGGACCCTCATAGGTGCCGATGGTCCATTCGGTGCGCATCGGCGCCGGTGGTCCGCCCTCGATGAACGAGCGAACCAGTTCCAGGGCTGGCGCATTCAGCTCGGAGCTGGCCAGCGGAGGCATGTGCCGGTCGTCGAGGCGGCTGATTCGCTGCCAGATCATCGAGGCGCCGAGGTTGTCGGGGATAATGACACGGGCACCGGGGATTCCGAGGTCGTCAAAAACCGGGCCATTCAGAATGCCCGCCTGATGGAACGGCGTCGCCAAGCGTCCGTCCCACTGGCCCCGTCCGATGCCGCCCGGTTGATGACAGTATGCGCAATTGACATCCAGATACGACCGGAAGCGGTCCTCCAAAGGCACCGTGAGATCATCCGAAGCCGACAGCCTCGGCAACGACGCCGGCTGCGAATGTGGCGGTTGAATCACCCCCAGGTTTCCGAACGCCGTCAACTGGTTGATCCCTGATCCCGCAACCACCACATTGCGATTGAGTTGCCGTGTGCTGAAACCCAGCACGCCTCCCGCGGTGCCATGGTGGCAGACCATGCACTCCGAACGCCCGGGATAACGCCAGACCTGGTCGCGAATGACACCACCGTCCTGAATCTGGATGGTCTCATCCATTCCGCCATCCGGAACGAGGTCCGCGTCGCTGCCGTCCGGACGCCATCGGTAGGTCAGCCCGTAAACGCTTTCCGCCGTCTTGACGAGGAAGCGGGTCTCGAGACGGCGTCGAGTCGCCGGATTCCCGCGCACAAGGTCCAGCTCAAAGTGCTTCACCCAGACCGTGCCGGTCGGGAACGTCCACCGGTCTGAAGCGTCCCGCGTGATCACGCCAGCGGGGTCCTGGAAGAAAAACCACCGGTACTTCATGGCGTGATCCGACCAGAAGGGAAGATTGACCTCGTAGGGAAGCACCCCTTCCTGGGTCGCGAGGGTCCCCAGGTTGGAAAAGACTGCGGTCGCGCTCAGCGTTTGAGGCAGGCCCGGGCCGTCCGTTGCCGGCGTGCGCCGGAGTCTTGAAATCCGCCCGGTGGAACCACTTCTTTCCACCACCAGCACCTCTCCGGTCCGCGGATGAAAGCCAAACGAAACCGGCTGTCCCGCTGCCGTCAGCAGACGCCGCACCGACCCGGCCGGCTGCCCGGGATCCAGCGCCCAAACGTGGCGCGTGGTATAGTCCGCGAAAATGTACCTGCCGAAAAGTTCCGGATTCCGCGTGCCGCGGTACACCACACCGCCAATCACACAGAACCCCTGGAAGTTCGCGTCACCGGTCCGTCCATATTCGTAAAGCGGCGGCAGATAGGTGGTCCCGGAAGGCGGCGCGTTGTAGACGAGGGTTCCCTCGGCACGGTTCCATCCGTAGTTCCCGCCGGCCACCACCCGGTTGATCTCCTCCCGGGTCACCTCGCCGACGTCGCCGACGTAAAGCTCCCCGGTGTAGGAGTCGAACGACATTCGAAACGGATTCCGCAGGCCCACCGCCCAGAACTCCGTGCGGACCGACGATGGATTCACGGACTGTCCATGGAAGCTTGTGGCACCCACATACGGGTTGTCCGGCGGAATCCGGTATCCCCCAACGACGGCGGCATGCGAATTCGGGGTCAGGCTCCCCGGTTGCTCATCCACATCCAGGCGCAGGATTCCCGCGAACAAATTATTGTTGATCTTCTGGGCATTGGCAGTCGCCCCGGCCGATCCGCCGCCCCCATCACCGAGCGAGACGTACAAGTATCCGTCGGGACCAAAGTGCAGGTCACCCCCCTGATGATTGGAGGCCACGTCGTGCTGGGCGAACAGCGTCTGCTCGGAGTTCGGCAGGGCCCGCCAGGGATTGGCCGGATCCGTCTGGAAGCGGGAAACCGCATTGTACATTCGCTGCGCCGCACTGTTGGTCGGCGTGTAGAAGACGAAGAACCTCCGGTTTTGCGCGTAGTTCGGATGAAACGCGAGCCCGGTCAACCCGCATTCGCCGACGGTGAAGGTCTTTGACCGGATGTCGAGGAAGTCGGTAAGGGTCGGCGCAGCCAGATTGGTGATGGCGTAAATCCGCCCGGTCTTGATCACCACGAAGAGCTCGTTGGTGCGTCCCGGAGGCGTGGCAATGCCGATGATGTCCGTGAAATTCAGGCTGGGCATCAAGTTCACCAGCTCATACGCCGCCGGTTGATCGGCGAATGGGAACCGCGGCGGATTCGAAACCAGATGCTGGGCCACACCGGCCCAGGTCGAAGCCGAGGCGAGCAACACGGCAAGCATTGGCCTGAGCCAAGCCCGCGGCCGGTCCGCAAGGGCGATGACGGGTGACAGCGGGGCCGCGGCACCCGGTCCGGTCTGCCGGTACGGTGCGGTGCCAACGTCAGGATCGGAATTTCGGAAGCGGCGCATGATGATTTTATTGTGCGAGCTGGGGCCTCGCGTGATTC
>JAHCBB010000033.1 GCA_019634635.1 Verrucomicrobiia bacterium | reverse complement strand
ACGCGCAACCCGCCTCGGCTGCGGCTCCCCTTGCCTGCCCGACCGTGTGCGTGTTCCGCTGGCCGGGGAATGCGGTTCTGGTGGGTCAACCACAAGCAGACCTTCGCCGAGGAGTTCGGAGGCCAGTACATCTGGTGTCCCAAGCGGAAATCGGGTCGGGTGCCGGGGATTGCGCCCCGACACCCTCCCACACCACCGGACATGCGGTTTTCACGCATCCGGCGGTTGAACGCAGGGGCCAAGTTGCACGGAGGCCCCAAGATTCGATGGCATGAGGAATTTCCAGCGGCGTAGGAGCGCGTTGTTCAAGGCGCGTTGAAGGGCCAGCAATTTGGCCACCCGCCAAGCCCCCGCCGAAGTGTGGGCCGTCTTCAGGGCGGCTCCCTGAACACCCAACGACCGGAGGTGTCGCTTTCGGCCCCGCCAGTCATGCCAGCGTTGCCAGAAACAACAGCGGATGTGTCGTCGAATCCACCCTTCAGTTCGGTAGATCGGTCGCCGCTCCGTCGCGAGTCGGTAGTATCCCCACCGACCCTGCACGTACCGCCGCCATTGGTCCCGCAGCTCAGAGGGACTGACAGAGGGACAGGTCCATGGTGGATCCTCGTACACCATCCAGGCCCGTTCCCGGTGGGGGCGAAGGTTCTTCTGAGCCAGCGCATGGAGTTCCCGGAGCCTGGCTTACAGGGGTGCGCTCCGCAGGGCGGTCCGTAAAACGGCAAGCCAAGTTGGTGGAGGCTCGACACGAGCACTCCGGAGGCTCGGCCCACCAGGAATTGCAATGCGCCCCGACGACGGCCCCGATGGCTTCCAGGCTCGCACCCCGGCCGTCCGGTCCCATACTCCGGACGTGTCAACGACGGTCAGCGCGTCGGTCTCCAGCAGGGAGGGCTGCAGCCACTGCGGCGGCCCGCTGCCCGTGGACTTCCTGGCGGCGCCGTCGGCATCCGGGGAACCGGCGCAGCGCTATTGCTGTTACGGATGCCGCCTGCTGGGCGAGCGGCGTCCGCGGCCGCCCGGTGCGGGCCCGGTGCGGGAACCGGCCGCGGGGAACCCGTGGTTCCGCATCGGCATTGGCGTCGCGCTGGCGAGCCAGGCGATGTTGCTGGGATTTGCGGTGAACCTGACGCCACCGGAGGGTCGCCTGCGCGGGTTGCTGCATGGATTGCTGGCGGGATCGGCCGCGGTGGTGTTTGTGCTGCTGGGCGGACCGATGCTTCGCGCGGCCTGGGAGTGCGCCTGCCGCCGGAGGGTCACCGTCGAACTGCTCTTCCTGACGGGCATCGCCGGGGCCTTCGGGGCTTCCGTGTGGAGCACGTTCACCGGCATCGGGGCGGTCTATTACGAGGTCGTCGCCGTCCTGCTGGTGGTGTACGCGGCAGGAAAGGCGCTGACCGCGCGCGCCCGCGAACGGGCGGTGGCGGAAAGCCGGCGGTTGCGCGACACCTTCGATCATTGCCGCCAGCTTCTGGGCGACGGCTCGACCCGGATGGTCCCCGTCGCGGTGATCGAGCCCGGCGACCGCATCCGGATTGATCCCGGCGAGGCGGTGCCCGTGGACGGGAGGATCGTTGAAGGATCGTCGTTCGTGCGGGAGACGCCGCTCACCGGGGAACCGTTCCCGGTCGTCCGGCGTCCGGGAGACGCGGTGCTTGCCGGCAGTTGGGCCGAGGATGGGGGACTCCTGATCGCCGCCACCACCCAGGGGCGGCGGCGACGTCTCGATGAACTCCTGTTGCTGGTGGAGACAACGCGACAGGAGACTGCCGGCGCCGCAGGACAAACGGCGGATGCCGCAGGTGCCCTTCCGCTGGCGGACCGCATCACGCGGTGGTTCCTGCCCCTGGTCCTGGCCGTTGCGGGAATCACGTTCGGCGTCTGGACCGCCCGGGGGCACTGGAGCGAGGGATTGTTCCATGCGCTGGCGGTGCTGTTGGTGGCGTGTCCCTGCGCGCTGGGCCTGGCCACGCCCCTCGGGCTTTGGAACGTGCTCGCGACCCTCGCCGCGCGCGGGTTCATCGTGACCTCCGGCGAGGCGCTGGAGCGCCTTGCCCGTGCCGACCACGTGATCTTCGACAAGACCGGCACCCTCACCGAGGACCGGCAATCGTTGGTGGACTTTGTGACGAGGGTGCCGGAGGCGCGCGGTGCATGGCTCCAGTTGGTGCGGGCCGTCCAGCAACGCTCCCGCCATCCGGTGGCCCGCGCCTTCGTCTCGGCCCCCGTCCCCGAGAGGGGAGTCCCCCCGGTGCTCGTGCAGTCCGTGAAGGTGGTCCCCGCCGCGGGAATCGAGGCCTGGGTCCGGCAGGACCGCCGGGAGCTTCACGTGCGGATCGGACATCCGGACTGGATCGGCCACACCGCGGCCCGGGAGGTGCTTGAGGCGCAGCTGCGCGGAGGTTCGGACGACCCCCGCGTGGCGCTGGAAGTGGACGGGCAGTTGGTGGGGCTGGCGCAGGTGCGGGAACGATCCAGGACGTCGGCAGCCCCGGCGTTGGCCTGGTTGCGGAACCTCGGCTGCCGGGTCGGCGTGCTCACCGGCGACCGACCCGGCCGGGCGCAACAGGTGCTGGAATCCGCCACAGCCGGGACACCCGAACCGGTATCGGCCATCGAGATCGCGGCGGCGCAAACGCCGGGGGACAAGGCCCACCACGTGATGGCGGCGCGTGCGGCAGGGGACACGGTGGTCTTCGTCGGAGATGGAATCAATGATGCCCCGGCGCTGAAAAGCGCCTCCGTCGGCGTCGCCCTCGTCCATGGGGCACCCCTGGCGTCCGCCAGTGCCGACGCCCTGCTTTGCGGGGACGACCTGACGGAAATTCCGCGGGCCATCCAGCTCACCCGCCGCGTACGCGACGCCATCCGGTCGAACCTCCTGTTCGCCGCCTTCTACAACGCCCTCGGAATGGGTCTTGCCGCCACCGGCCACCTGCATCCGATCACCGCAGCCCTGCTCATGGTCGGCAGCAGCACCATCGTCTCCTGGCGCGCGGTCCGTTCGGGACGGGACGCCGACTGTCACCCCGAACCCTCCCCGGCGCGACGCTCCAACGGTCTTCGCGCCTGGCTGGTGCCGGCTTGTTGCGCCCTGCAGGTCCCCTGGGTGATCCATCTGGGGAATCTTGGAGGCCTGACGGCCTGCCTCGCCACCGCGACGCTCCTGGGTCTGGGTGCCCTGTTCGCCTGGCTGGAGCGCCCCAGGTTTTCCGCTCCAGGATTTGCCAGGGGCCACTGGGCCGTGCCCGGGCTGCGGATGGCCGGGGCCATGATCGGCCCGGGCAACCTGGGCATGCTCCTGGGATGGTGGGTGGATGCCGGATTCGGTCCGGTGATGCGCGACGGGGTCTGCCTCTGTTGCCGGAGCCACGATTACTTTTCGATGTCCGGGGGCGTACCATGGATGTTCATCGGCATGCTGCTGGGGGGGCTTCCACCGATGTGGCGGGCGACCGCGGCACTGCCCGGAATCCTCCCGCGACCGGCGCTGCTGGGACTGTCCGCCATGGGCATGATTGTGGGCATGGGCTGGGGTGGTGATCTTGCCCTGGGCTGGGCCGGTCCCGGGCATCCGCAGCAATTCCTGGTGGCCTGCGCCGGCATGACCCTTGGCATGCTGGCCGGGATGTTCTTCGCCTGTGCCGCAGGCGCGGCGGCCCTCGCGGCACGGCAGTGACGCTTCGGGGCTGCAATTCATGCCCCGGGCGGTTTCCGGTCCGCGAAATCCGGGGTCCCACGCCGTCCCGTGCAGGAATGTTTCCGCGTGGTTCCCGCGCGGTTTCCGGCTTCACTGCCTGCCGTGCTGACGCCAAAACACTGGCAGGGGGTGAACGTGGTCCGGCTGCTGCTGGCGCTGACCACGTCGTGGCTCGTTGCGGCGGCGTTGGCCACTGCGCTCATTGCAATCCGGCGCGACGCCGGAAGCCCGGTGTCGCCCGTCGTCCTGCTGGTGATCACCGGCCTCGGCTTCCACGGGGTGGGGTTGTGGCTCATCGGGCGCTTCCTGCATCACGAGGGACGCTCGTGGATCTCGGGATTCGGGTGGTGTGAGGCCCCGGGTCCGGCGCTCCGGCAGGCCCTTCTGTGGATGCTCGTGGTGGGGCCGGCGGTCTATGGCGTTCATGAGGCGGCCGGCACGCTGCTGGAACTGCTGGGATGGCCCCCGGCGCCGCAGGACTCGGTGGACCTCCTGCTGACCTCAGGCTGGCCGACACGTCTGGTGATCGGACTCTTTGCCGTGGTGCTCGCCCCCGTGGCGGAGGAGGCGTTGTTCCGGGGCATCCTGTTTCCGGCCCTACGCGACGCCGGATGGCCCCGCGCGGCATACCTCGTTGCCTCGGTCGGGTTCGGACTCATTCACGCCAACCGTGCGGCCTTCCTGCCCCTGTCCCTGCTGGGAGGGTTCCTGGCGTGGTTGTATGTCCGAACAGGCAACCTGCTGGCCCCGGTCGCCGCGCACGTGGTCTTCAACCTCGCACCCTTCGTCCTGCTCGCCGCGGGTGTGGATTTCTCGTCCTGAAGTCCCGTCAGAGGCGGGCACCGCCTGAACGCTCGAACGTCAGCCGCGATCTCTGGTTCCCACTCCTCGGGGCGGCCCACCTGGTGCGTAACTCTTTCCAGAGCCATCTCGAGCAGGCCGACGGAATCTTTGTCCAAATGGGGGACTTCACCACGGAATGGTTTCCGCAGGCTTCGAAGGGACCAACGTCGTAAACTTGGGCCGAACGGAGGCTGGCATCCGCAGTCCGCGGCCGGGGGCCGCCGCACCGCAGTGGGGTGATCGCCTGGCCCATGTGTCCCGGATCACCCGGCTGGTGGCCCTCGCGGATGGACGGATCCTGTTCTCGTCCACCGGCCGGCGCACCGAGCGGCGTTTTCCCGAGTTCGATGCCGCATCGGTGACCACCCTCCTGAATCTTCCGACCGGGCACTGGATCGTTCCCGGCCGGTTCAGCCGGGTCTCCGGCGTTCCCCGATTCCGCATGGCCCGCCTCACCTCCGATTTCGTCCTCGATCCCGGCTTTGATGCTTCGGCGAGCTTTGAGCCATCGCAGGTGGTGGATGTCCTGGCGCTGGACGCGCAGGGACGACTCCTCGCCGCGGCTGCCGGCGTGTCCTTCGATGGTTCGTTGACCAACCCGGCTCCCTATGGGCTGGTCCGATTGTTGTCCGATGGCACCACCGATCCCGAATTCACCAGGGCGCCCGGGTGGGGACGAAGCCTGTTCGTGGAATCGGATGGGAGTCTGGTCACCGGACTGCCATTGCAGCGATGGAGTTCGGACGGTGGTCTCGTGGCCTCGTTCCCGGGCAATCCCTCAGCAGGATCCCTGGGGTTCGAACCCGACCACCGGCTGGTCCGACTCCCCGACGGGAGTTTCGTGGCTCCGGGGGGGCTGGACGGCATTGAACTCCAGCGCTGGCTGCCGGATGGCCGTGTGGACGACCTCTTCGAAAACGCGTTCCGTGCGCATGAATTCCTCGCGAACCGGCGGGAGAGTAGGGTCCGGCGGGCGTCAATGGCGGTCCTGTCCGCTGGTTCTCCCCTCCGGCAAAGTATCCGGCGGGGAATCCGGAGGTTACCCGGGCATGGTCAGCTGCTCGACGTCGGCCAGGTCCTTCATTCGGCCGCTAGCCCCCTTGTTGACCAGAAGGTCTTCCCGGCTGATGAAGTTCACCGGCTGGCCGTTCATCGTGGCGGTCACCCGTCGGGCAAAGGCGCTTCGAAAATCTCCGCCGGAGATTCTCGGAAGAATCTCGATGAGGTTCGGCACCGCTCCGAGTCGGGTGACATTTTCCCCGTCAAGGAACCACTCCGATGACAGGCCTTCAAATGGGCCGCCGAAGAACGCCTGGATCGCGCTGACGAGCCGGCTGGCATTGACCTCGGAGACGGCGACCCAGACATCCAAATCCTGCGTGGGGCGAAAATATCCGTGGTACGCCACGGCGTGGCCGTCCACGAGCAGCTACTCAACCCCAGCTTCGTTTAGACAGGTTAGGAACTCGCGGAAGTCGTCGCTCAGATACCGAAGGTCCGTAGGCATATTGGCGGGCGAGCTCCAGTTGACGCAGCCGTTCCAGCGGGGTCAGGGAACGTTGCCAGGCGCGGTCCGCAGCCTCCACTTCGGCAAAGGATGGGAATCGGGTGACAATGGGCCGGATCACTTTCGAACGCCTCATATGGCGGCAGGTTTCTGGTCAGGCCGCGCCCTGGCAAGGGCGCCAGGAAGACCATGGCGAACCCTGAGTCCCGGGGACTTTCGGTTTGAAATGACCCGGAATCGCGGCGCCGAATGCACAGGGGGAAGCGTAGCCAGAGCTGTTCCACGCCTTCAATCCGCAAACGCCCCCTGGCCCACGGATCCGCCGGCCTAATCACCCGCGAGCCGGCTTTGGGAACCCAGCAAGCGGGCACACGTACAGGTGGGTCGGCTGGTCAGATCAGCCCGAACCCGACCACCGGCTGGTGCGACTCCCCAACGGGAGATTCGCGGCTCCGGGGAGGCAGGACACCATTCCACTCCAGCGCCGGCTGCCGGATGGCCGTGGCTTGCCTCGCAGCCATCCGGTTCCGCATGGTCGCCCCATGCGGATCTTGACGGGCATCCAGCCCAGCGGCGCCCTGCATCTGGGCAATTACTTCGGGGCCATGCGTCCCGCCATCGAGCTTCAGGAACAGGGGGAAACCTACTACTTCATCGCGGACTACCACTCGATGACCTCGCTCACGGACCCGGTCCGCCGGCGGGAATACACCCGCGACGTCGCCCTGGATTTCCTCGCCTGCGGGCTGGATCCCGCACGATGCATTTTCTGGAGGCAAAGCGACGTGCCCGCCGTCACCGAGCTCGCCTGGCTGCTGAGCACGGTCACCCCGATGGGCCTCCTGGAGCGCGCCCACAGTTACAAGGACAAGATGGCCACACTGGGTGAAGGCGACGTCGAGAAGGTCAACCACGGGCTCTTCGCCTACCCGGTGCTGATGGCCGCCGACATCCTCCTCTACGACGCAAATGTCGTGCCGGTGGGGCGGGACCAGAAGCAGCACCTCGAGATGACCCGGGACATCGCGGGCAAGTTCAATACCGTGTACGGAGAGGTCTTCGTGATTCCCGAACCGCGCATCCGCGACGCGGTCGCCGTGGTGCCGGGAACAGACGGCCGGAAAATGAGCAAGAGCTACGGCAACACCATTGAGATCTTCGCCGACGAAAAGGCCCTCCGGAAGAAGATCATGGCCATCAAGACGGACAGCCGGCTGCCGTCGGAACCCAAGCCGGATGCCGACCAGAACATCGCCGTCCAGTTGCTGAAGCTGGTCGCCCCCCCGGATGCGGCCTCCGAAGTCGAGGACCGCCTCCGGGCCGGCGGCACCGGATATGGGGACGTCAAGAAGGCGCTCTGGGAGCATTGCTGGGCGCATTTCGCCGAACCCCGAAAGCGCCGGGCCGAACTGGCGGCCCACCTGGACCAGGTGGACGCGATCCTCCGCGATGGGGCCGAACGCGCCACCGCCGTGGCCTCAAGGGTGATCGCGCGCGCCCGGGCCGCGTGCGGTCTTTCCCGCTAGCCCGGAGCTCTCACCGGGCTTCGTCGCGAGGTGCCGCGAAAGCCCGTCTGACAAGGCGCCCAAAGCAGTTCCGAGCCGGGCTGTATGAGAACATGCTGTCCGGTGAGGAACCCGAGGCCAACGCGGCCAGACGGGCTTGCAGCAAGCCGCAGCAGAAACCCGGTGAGGCATCCGGACTCCCAAAATCGTCGGGCCGGCGTCGCGTTGCCTTGCGCGCCACGGCGGCACGGCAACGACGGCAGTGCAGTCGTTCGGGGAGGCGCGCTGACCGTTGCGCTGGCGCTCCCCGCACCGCACGGCAAATCGGCGCGCCAGCGACTGCGCGTCGCCCCGGAACGACAGGTCACGCTTCGGGCGGCTGAGCCGCCCGTCCGGAACTTCACCCGCTTCCGCCCGATGGCGGCGGCGTGGGGTGGACCGGGTGGAGGGCTGGGCGAATGGATGACCCTCGGAGAGCTGCGCGACCTTGTGGAGGCGCTGTCGGAGTGAGCGATGCGATGCACCGGGCAGACCCCGGGAGCCGGCGCAGCGGGCGGGCCGAAGGGTCCGGACCGGAATTTGAAAAATTCCCCGGACATCCCGTGCGGAAATTGACGGAACAAGGGCTTGACGCCCCCACAGGCCACGCCTAGACAGGCCGCGCGAAATCAACACGCGCTATGGCCGCTGAAAAATCCATCGAGCAACGCATCAAGGACATCATCGTCGAGCAGCTCGGCGTAAACGCCGACCAGGTGACGCCGGAGGCCAAGTTCATCGAGGACCTGGGCGCGGACTCCCTGGACACGGTGGAGTTGGTGATGGCCCTGGAGGAGGAATTTGGGCTGGAGATTGCCGACGAGGAGGCGGAGAAGCTTCAAACCGTGGGCGACGTCGTCAAATACGTGGAGGACCAGCAGAAGTAATCGAGGGCGCGCTCGATCCGAAGAGGGCAGCCGGCGACCCGGCTGCCTTTTTCTTTGGTGAACGGGGTCACTTTTCCTTTGCCCGCGGCGCGTGTTTTCCCGGGTAATGGCGCGCAAGCGATGAGTTCATGGTCCGAACGTCGGGTGGTGGTCACGGGCATCGGCTGCGTGTCCAGCCTGGGCAACGATGCCGGCACCCTGTGGAGGAACATCGTCTCGGGCGCATGCGGCATTGAGCGGATCACCTCGTTCGACGCGAGTCCCTACGACTGCCAGATCGCGGCGGAGGTTCGCGAGTTTGCGCCCGCTCCGGCATTTCCGAACCCCAAGGAGGTCCGTCGCACCGACCGGTTCTCCCACTTCGGAGTCTATGCGGGCTGGGGCGCGCTTCAGGATTCCGGCCTCGATCTCGATCGGGAAGACCGCGACGAGATCGGCGTTTTTCTCGGATCGGGCATCGGCGGCCTGAAGACCACCGAGGAGCAGCACTGCGTCCTGCTCGACAAGGGGCCGTCCCGCATCAGCCCGTTCATGATCCCGATGCTGATCCTGAACATCGCCTCGGGCCTGTTCTCGCTCTACTACCGGCTGCGCGGTCCGAACTTCGCCACCTGTTCCGCCTGCGCGACCGCAACCCATGCCATCGGCGAGGCCTGGGCCACCATCAAGCGCGGGGACGCCGCAGTGATGTTCGCCGGCGGGACCGAGGCCACCGTGGTGCCGATGGGGATTGCCGGCTTCTCGGCGATGAAGGCCATGAGCACGCGGAACGACGAGCCCCACCGCTCGTCGCGGCCGTTTGACCGTCAGCGCGACGGGTTTGTCATGGGCGAGGGCGCGGCCGTGCTGGTCCTGGAGGAACTGGACCATGCCCGCCGGCGCGGCGCGCGGATCTACTGCGAGATCGTCGGCTACGGGAACACTGCGGACGCCTGTCACATGACGGCCCCCGACCCGGAGGGCGAGGGTGCGGGCCGGGCCATGCACATGGCCCTGCGCCACGCCGGGCTGCGTCCGGACGCCGTGGACTACATCAACTGCCATGCCACCAGCACGCCGGTCGGAGATGTCTGCGAGGCGCGCATGATCCGGAACGTGTTCGGAGATCACGCCCGGCACCTGGCGGCCAGTTCCACGAAGGGTGCCACGGGCCACATGCTTGGGGCCGCGGGGGCGATCGAAATGGCCATCTGTTGCAAGGCGGTGGAGGCCCAGGTGGCGCCGCCGACCATCAACCTCGAGGAACCGGATCCGGAGTGCGCCGCGTGCGACCTCAACTTCGTACCCCGGACCGCCCAGGAACGGCGCATCGAAGTGTTCGCCAACAATTCGTTCGGGTTCGGCGGCCACAACGCCATCGTTGTGGGTCGCCGGTTCACGGGCTGATCGGGTGGGGCGGATTTCGCCCCGGGGGCCGCTTTTTTTGGCAACTCCTGCTTGGAAGGTGGACAGACGTCCGCGAGGGTCCTTCTTAAGACACGTTGAAGACCATGAAACTCGCCCCCTCACTCCGTCGCACGCGCATCCGGGAGCCGCGCGGCTTCACACTCATCGAACTGCTGGTGGTGATCGCCATCATTGCCATCTTGGCCGGCATGCTCCTGCCGGCACTGGCCAAGGCCAAACTCAAGGCCACCGGCGCCGCCTGCGCCAACAACCAGAAACAGCTCGCGCTCGCCTGGATCATGTATTCGGGTGACAATCAGGATTACCTGGCCCCGACCGACAACTGGCGGAACAAGCAGGGCATCAACACCCCGCTCACCGGCGGCGGGTACTGGGCAGGTCCGCGACCCGACATTTCGGGAGGCATCACACTGGAACAGGCCATGACCCGGGTCCGCGCCGGCCTCACCAACGGACCGCTCTGGGACTATCTCACCGCAGTGAACTCCTACCATTGCCCGGGCGACCTTCGGGCGCGCCGACGCCCCGGACAGGGATGGGCGTGGGACAGCTATTCCAAGGCGAACGGGATGAATGGAATTTTGGGCTGGGAGGCCGCGCAGCCCCCGTACATCAAGGTGGATGACGTGACCAGCCCGGCCGAATCCTTCATCTTCATTGAGGAGTCGGATCCCAGGAACTCCAACCTTGGCACGTGGGTCTTGAGCGTGGCGGGACGGAGCTGGATTGATCCGTTTGCCGTGTTCCACGGGAACTTCAGCACCTTCTCCTTCCAGGACGGCCACTACGAGGGGCACAAGTGGATTGATCCACGGACCATCAAGGCGGCCCGGGACTCCGCCGTCGGCATCTCGAGCTTCAACTGGGCCGGCGGCGGCCCCAACAATCCCGACTTCCGGTGGGTGTGGGACAAGTACCGCCATAAGCGGTGGCAGCCCCTCTGACCGGTTCGGTCCTTCCCAGATGCCACCGGCCATGGCGCCGCCGGAGATTCGCGGGCCGGGTCCGGATGGCCCCCGGCAGGGAAACATCCTGGTCATCCGCGGCGGCGCCCTTGGGGACTTCATCCTGACCCTCCCGGTCCTGGCGGCCCTGCGCGCGAGTTTTCCCGGCAACCGCATCGAGGTGCTGGGCTACCCCAACGTGGCCGCCCTGGCCTTGGCCTCAGGGGCGGCCGATACCGCCCGGAACATCGAGGCGCGACCGCTCGCCGGGTTCTTCGCCCGCGGGGGCGATCTGGATCCCGAACTGGCCGCGTACTTCGGCAAGTTCCACATCATTCTCAGCTACCTGTTCGATCCGGACCTGATCTTTCAGACCAACGTCAGCCGCGTCTCACGCGCGGGCTTCCTTCAGGGGCCCCATCGCCCGGATGAAGCGTCCGATACCCACGCGTCCGAGCAGTTGCTGCGCCCGCTCGAACGCCTCGCCGTGTTTGATGCCGATCCGGTGCCCCGAATTCGTGGCCGCGCCGCGGACGCCTCGCGGAACGGTCCGCTCGCGGTGCATCCAGGATCCGGCAGCGAACGCAAGAACTGGCCGGAGAGCCGCTGGGCCGCCCTGCTCGAAAGCCTCGCGCAAACAGAAGGATCGCGGTTTCTGCTGGTGGGGGGCGAGGCCGAGGGCGACCGGCTCGATCGCCTCGCAGCCGGTCTCCCCCGCGGCGCCGCGGAGGTCCTGCGGTCGCGTCCGCTGCCCGAAGTGGCCTCCCATCTTGCAGCCTGCCGGGGGTTCCTCGGACACGACTCCGGCATCACCCACCTCGCTGCCGCCCTCGGCCTCCCGGGCCTCATCCTCTGGGGGCCTAGCCGGGTCCGGACGTGGCGCCCACGCTGCGACCGCATGGAGGTGCTTGAGGCCGGAGATCAGCTGGAGCGTCTTGCCGCAGGCCCGGTTGCCGCACGCATCCGGGCGCTCCTGCCCGGATGGTGAGCCCGGGGCGCGGCAGGCTCAGGGCGCGGGGGGGCGGGTCATCGAGAAGATTCCGCGGTAGCTGTCGCTGGAATATTGCGACTGGAAATGGCGCGGATCGGCCCGGCCCTCCTGCGAAAACGTCCACCGCATCACCTGCTGCGTGCCGCTGAAGACAAACGCGTTGTCCTCCCAACGCCCGGTGAGCGTCGCCTCGAAGGTCCCGCTGAGAATGCCCAGCCACCAGGCCTTGAACCGCGCGTGATACTCCGTCTCGGAGACCCTTGAAATCACCGCGATCAGCCGGTCGGTGTGGTCATTGTTGGAGTTTTGCCAGACCCCGACCCAGGCGCCGGTGATGTCATTGGTGGGCGCCGCCTGTCGGGACGCCGCCCTCCATTCCCTGGAATAACTGCAGCCGCATCCCAGAACCGCCAGCAGGAGCCAGCAGATCGCCCCGTGTCTCCACGTGATCATCGGAAGCACCTTGCCAGGAACCGGATGCCGTTGGGAAGACTCCAGGTGCCGCAGGCGGGTCGGCGGGGACCCCAACGCCTCCACCCGAAACCACCTGCCGGGAATCTACCGCTCCCGCGTCGGAACGACCGCTCCCGGGCGTCCTCGGCGGCACGGGGACGGAGTCGGTGCTTGTTTCGCGGGGCCGGGCTTACCTACCTTCACGCCCGATCGGTCACCGCTCCCCCCTGCCCATGAATTCCACCCCCCGGTTGAAGTTGTTCTTCATGATGGTGCTCCAGTTTTTCATCTGGGGCGCCTGGCTGCCGCTGATCTTCGGCTACCTGCCCAGCCTGAGATTCACCCCCGGGGAGCAGTCGCTGATCCTCAATGCGTTCCCGGTGGCCTCCATCGTGGGGATGTTTTTCAGCAACGAGTTCGCCGACCGGCGCTTCGCCGCCGAGAGGTTCCTCTCATTTTCCCACCTCATTGGCGGCCTGGCGATCATGGGGCTCGGGTTCGTCGAGTCCTTCGGGGCGTTCTTCAGCCTGATGCTCGTGCACTGCCTGCTCTACGTCCCGACCATCTCCATCACCAACTCCATCGCCTTTGCCAACATGCGCGATCCGCAACGCGAGTTCGGGCTGGTCCGGATGGGCGGCACCATCGGATGGATCCTCGCTGCGTGGCCGTTCACGTTCATCTTTGTGGACTGGGCAAAGGTGTCGGACGCCAATCCGCAGGGCCTGGTCGCGTGGGTCGGCGAGGCCCTCAAGCATGGCCTGACCGGACCCGCGCTGCAGAGCGCCACGCGCTGGACCTTCATCGTTGCGGGCATCGCGTCCCTCGTGCTGGCGGCCTTCAGCCTGGCGCTGCCCCACACACCGCCGAAGCCCGGCACCGGCGCCAACAAGCTCGCGTGGCTCGAATCGGTCCGCTTCCTGAAACATCCGTTCATCCTGGTGCTCTGGGTGGTGACCTTCATTGATTCGTTCGTCCACAATTGTTACTTCAACTGGACCGGCGTCTTTCTGGGCAGCCCGGCGGTGGGCATTCCGGGGAACTGGATCATGCCGGTGATGAGCATCGGGCAGGTGGCCGAAATCCTGACCATGTTCATCCTCGGGGCGACGCTGAAGGCCCTTGGCTGGCGAACCACCCTCATCGTCGGCATCCTCGGGCACACGGCGCGGTTCGCGGTCTATGCCTTCTTCCCGCAACATCAGGGCCTGATCATCCTCGTGCAGGTGCTGCACGGCATCTGTTACGCCTTCTTCTTCGCCACGGTGTACATCTTCGTGGACGCCTACTTCCCGAAGGACGCGCGGTCCAGCGCCCAGGGGCTTTTCAACGTGATGATCCTCGGCATCGGCGCCCTGGTGGCCAACTCCATCTGCCCCTGGCTGCTGCAGTCGGTGTACACCCAGGACGGGGTCACCAACTTCCGCGGGCTGTTCGTCCTGCCGTGCCTGATCTCGCTCGGCGCGGTGGTGCTGCTCGCCCTCTTCTTCCATCCGCCGAAGACCCCCACTCCCGCTCCCGACGCCGTCGGGCACTGACACCCGGTGTTCCTGTGCGGGCTCCGTCCCCGTGGCCTTTCTCAGCTTCCACGGCATCACCAAGCGCTTTGCCGGCGTCCATGCGCTGGAGGGGGTGGGCTTCGCCGTCGAGGAGGGCTCGTGCCACGCGCTCATGGGCGAGAACGGCGCCGGGAAGAGCACCCTCGGAAAAATTCTCGCCGGCGTGCACCGCGCGGATACCGGTGAAATCCGCCTCAACGGCCGGGTCGTCTCCCCGCCCAATCCCCATGCCGCCCGAAAGCTCGGATTGGCGATGGTCCATCAGGAGCTGGCCTTCTGTCCCAACCTCACCATCGCCGAGAACCTGTGCCTCGGGGACCTGCCGGCACATGCCGGCGTCTTGTCCCGGCCCGCGATGCGAACCCGGGCCCGCGAGATGCTGGCGGCGATGGATGCACCGTTCGACGTGGACCGTCCGTTGGGGGAGTTGACCACCGGACAGGAACAGCTCGTGCAGATCGCCGCCGCCGTCGGCACCGGCGCCCGGGTGATCGTGTTTGACGAACCCACCAGCTCCCTGTCGGTGGCTGAAAGCGAACATCTGTTCTCGCTGCTGGCGCGGCTTCGCGAACGCCGCATCACGGTGCTCTACGTCTCGCACCGCATGGACGAGATCTTTCGGCTGTGCGACCGGGTCACCGTGCTGCGGGACGGGCGTCATGTCGCGACCGGGGCGGTTGCGGACACCTCCCCCGAGGCCCTCGTCCATCAGATGATCGGACGCGACATCACCCCGCACGAACCCTCTCACGCCGGGCGCCCCCTGGGACCGGAGCGGCTGCGCGTGGAGGGGCTGTCGTCGCCCGGCCGCTTCTCCGGGGTGGAATTCACGCTGCGCGCCGGCGAGGTGTTGGGACTGGCGGGACTTGTCGGCGCCGGACGCAGCGAGGTGGCGCATGCGATTTTCGGACTCGACCGCGCGGCCACCGGTTCGGTGCGGGTGGGCGGGAATCCGCTGCCGCTGGGCCGGGTCGGCGCCGCGATGCAGGCGGGCCTTGGCTTCCTACCCGAGGATCGCAAGCGCCTCGGCCTGCTGCTCTCCCTCAACTGCCGCGAAAACACGTCCCTCGCAGCCCTGCCTCGCCTGGCCACGGCAGGCATCGTTCGGCGCGGGGCGGAGCGGGTTTTGGTGCAACACTACGCCGACCGGCTCCGGGTCAAAGCCCCATCGCTGGAGGCGCCTGTCCGGGAACTGAGCGGTGGCAACCAGCAGAAAATCGCCCTCGCCAAGTGGCTGGCACTGGAATGCCCGGTGCTGCTGGTGGACGAGCCCACGCGAGGGGTGGATGTCGGAGCCAAGGCGGAGATCCATCGTCTGCTCGACACCCTCGCGGCCGCGGGCACCGCGATTCTGCTGATCTCCAGCGAACTGCCGGAACTGATGGCCCTGAGCCGGCGCATCCTTGTCCTGCGTGAGGGCCGGATCGCCGGGGAACTCAGCCGCCCCGAATTTTCACAGGCGGCAATCCTCCGCCGGATGGCGGGGGTCTCCTGAGGGGCACGCGGGACACTCCCCGTGGCGTCGGGTTCGCCTGCGGGCGCCCGGCCGCCTCCGGCCATCCGGGCAACCTCAGTGCGCCACCGGCACGGGCTCGGGCGTCAGCGGCTGCACATTGGGCACGGACGGACCGCGAGCCTGCGCGAAATGGGTTCTGGCCCGGGGCAGCAGCGTGCCAAGGCAAAGGTCGGCGAGGGGCAGCACCACGTTGAAATTCTTGTGCATGTACCGGTGGTGCAGCAGGTGATGGCCGTTGAGCCGGAAGAAGATCCCGGAGCGCTCGACCCGGCGGCGGCGCGGCAGATGCATGCACCAGTGCAGGTATTCGTAAACCCCGTAGTAGAGGGCAAACACGACGGCGGCTGCAGGCACGACCTCCCAGTGTCCCAGTGCCCAGCCCGCTATGGCGTAGGGAATGCATCCCAGGGCGACCAGCACCGGGCCATTCCACCAGGCCATCGGGATGATCTCCCGGTCCTCGTCGCGTTGCACGTGGTAGGACTCATCCGCCCGGAAGACGTGGTGATGGATGAGGGCGTGGGTGCGGAAGGGGTAGTCAAACGGCCCGACCGGCCGGTGCATGACATACCGGTGCAGGAGCCATTCAAACAGGGAGGCGAAGGCGACGGCCGACACGGCGGCAGCCGAAAACCAGATCAGGGTGGAGAGCATTGATGACGTCGCCATCCACGGTCAGACCCGGGCACGACACACCGGGACTGTCCCAGATTTCCGCGCTTGGGAAAGGGAAGTTGTATAAAATCCACGAGGTTCAATCCGGCCTCCCCCCGGGAGGGCGGGCGGATCAATCCCCGGTGAACGACCCCCAGGCCTCGTTCCATTCCGGCAGGGAGTCGTTCCGGGCTTCCATCACCGATTGTTGCGCCGCCCGGTTTTCAGCGCCCGCCGCCGCCTCGATTTCCACTCGCGCCTGGTACGCCCGGTACTGCTCCTGCTGCCCGATGTACAGCTGCATCCGGGCCAGATCGGGGTACACGTAGAATTGCTTCCCATCCCGGGTCACCAGGGTGAGCTCGCCCGGGGGGAACTGTTGAACCATCTGGCGCTGCTCAGGCGTGGTGGCCGGCACCACCCGAAACCCGGCGGCCGCAAGCCGGCTTTCGATCTGCTCCGTCCGGGACGGGGTGGAGCACCCGGCAATCCAGGCAACGACGACCAGCGAAAGGAGGATGGAAGGGCGGTTCATGGCGGGAGTCCGGGGCACACGCGCGGATCAAAAAGGAGCCAGCGGCCAGACGCCAAAGGCCGCCCAAGGGTCGTCGCTCAACGCGGTGGCCTCGGTGTTGATGATCTCGGCATTGGTGGCGTCCCGTTCGGTCTGCAGCGCCTCGGTCTGCACCTTCTGGTTCAGCAGCAGGTTCTGGTAGGCCGAATACTGCGCGTTGCGGCCCACGTAGAGCTGGTTCTTCGCGCGGTCCGGATAGACGAAATACACTTCGCCCTGACGGTTGATCACCGAGATCCGCTCGTTCGGCAGGGTGTTGAGCTGCCTCAACTGCTCCGGCGTCGTCGCGGGGACCACCTGGAACCCGGAGGCCGCAAGGTCCCGCTCGGTCCCCCGGGGACTCGTCGCGCATCCGGCAAACGCGACGACGATGAGGGTGGCGATCAGGCACCGGAACAGAGGAGCGGGCTTCATGGGCGGCAACGGCAACAACGCGCGGAGTCTTGGGTCAACCCCGGCCGGGCGTCGAGCCACAATCCCGGCCCACGCGTCAGACGGGCTTCGGCGGGGTACCCTCCCGAAACTTGGGGAACGGGACGGCATTGCCGCATGGGATGCCCATCGCTTATGCGGGTTGCTGCATGACCTCGCGGGAAGCCCTCATCGCCCTCAACCTGGTGGATCACGTCGGACCGGTCCGCCTCCGCCAATTGATGGCGCACCTGGGGCCCGACCCGGCGGTCATCCTGCGGGCATCGCGGGAGGCGCTGTTGTCCGTTCCGGGAATCGGCACCGACACCGCGGAGGCCATCGCCGGCTGGGAACGGACCGTGGATCTCGGGGCGGAATTGCGGCGGATCGAAGCCTCGGGAGTGCGGGTCGTGATCGCATCCGACGAGGAGTACCCGCCCCTGCTCCGTCAGATCTATGATCCGCCGATCGTCCTGTACGTGCGGGGTCACCTGCTCCCCGCGGATCGCAATGGAGTCGCCCTGGTGGGCTCCCGGCTCACGACACCCTACGGACAGGAGGTGGCCCGGAAGCTGGCCTACCAACTCGCCTTCACAGGGGTGACCGTGGTGAGCGGCGGGGCCCGGGGCATTGACACCGCGGCCCACCAGGGAGCACTGACCGCCAGGGGCCGCACGCTTGCGGTGCTGGGCACGGGGATCAACCGGGTCTTCCCGCCGGAGAACGCCGCCCTCTACGAGCGGATCGCCGAGCACGGCGCCGTCCTGACCCAGTTCCCATTCAACCGCCCGGCAGATCGGCAGAGCTTTCCCATCCGCAACCGGATCGTCGCCGGCATGACCCAGGGGACCGTGGTGATCGAGGCCAACCTGACCAGCGGCGCGCTGATCACCGCCCAGTTTGCCATCGAGTACGGGCGGCAGGTGTTCGCCGTTCCGGGGCGGGTGGATTCCCCAAGATCCAAGGGGTGCCACGAACTCATCAAGCAGGGCGCCAAGCTGTGCGAGGGGGTGGAGGACATCCTCAGCGAGTTCGAGTACCTCTTTCCGCCCTCCAACCGCCCCGCCGCCGGCACGGATGGCGACGCCACTGTTCTTCCGGGGCTGACGCTCTCCGACCCGGAATCCCGGGTGCTCGTCGCCCTGCAGGCCGGCGCCGAGCACCTCCCGGACGACATCATTCGCACCACCGGGCTGCCGGCCAGCGCCGTGTCCGTGGCGCTGTTCAGTCTCGAATTGAAACGCTTGGTGCGTCAGCTCCCGGGGAAGCTGTACCGGAGGCTCGACTGATTCCTGGCGGCAACTCGCTCGCCCGTCCACCGGATCGCGGTACCGTGTCCGGGCCATGGACCTGCTGGCATTTCGCTACCACGAGGGGGCCGTTCACCTGCCGGCCCTCGGACTGTGGCTCGACGCCCACCGCCCCATGGGTCCGGACGCAGCGGTCTTCGTTTCCCATGCGCACGCCGACCATACGGCGGCACATGCCCGGGTGCTCCTGTCGGAACCCACCCGACGCTTGATGCGCGCCCGGGTGGCGGGGGAGCGGATGGAGCAGGTGCTGGATTTCGGACGCCGGTATGACGGGGCGGGGCTCGGGCTGCCGGCTCCCGGGTTGGCGATCACCCTCCTGCCGGCGGGGCACATCCTCGGCAGTGCCATGTTGCTCCTGGAGGCTTCGGGGACTTCCCTGCTCTACACGGGGGATTTCAAGCTCCGGCCCGGCCTGAGCGCCGAGGCCTGCGAGCCGCGCAAGGCGGACCTGTTGATCATGGAAACGACGTACGGCCGTCCGGAGTATGTATTTCCGCCGACGGCGGTGATTCTGGAGTCGGTGATCCGGTTCTGCCGCGAGGCGCTCGACAATGACGAAACGCCCGTGCTCCTGGGCTATTCCCTCGGCAAGTCGCAGGAAATCCTGAGCGGACTGGCGGGTGCAGGCCTCCCGGTCGCGTTGAGTGGTCCCGCGGCGAAACTGACGGCGGTCTATGAGTCGCTCGGACACCGCTTCCCCGCCCATGAGACGCTCGACGCCGGCAAGGCGGCCGGGAAGGTCGTGCTGGCCCCGCCCGGAATGGCGATATCGGCCCTGCGACGTCGGCTCGGATCCTGCCGGATCGCCGTCCTGACCGGATGGGCCGTGGATCCCGGCTGTCGTTTCCGCCACCAGGCCGATGCCGCCTTTCCGTTGAGCGATCATGCCGACTTCTCCGATCTGGTGGCCTTCGTCCGACAGGTCGCCCCGAGGCGCGTGTTCACCCTGCATGGGTTCGCGGCCGACTTCGCCGCCCACCTCCGGGGACTGGGGCATGATGCCTGTGCGTTGAGCGAGGTGGAGCAATTGGAACTGTCGCTGGGCGCGATGCGGCGGGATCCGGCGGCCCGCGCGGTGACCGAAACACCGGCCACAACCGTCGCGGAGGACGCGTTGGCCCCGCACGACGGCCCCCCATTCGCCGGCTTCGCGCGGACCTGCGCCCGGATTGGAAGCCTGCGGGCCAAATCGGAAAAGGTGCGGCTCCTGGCGGACTATCTCGCAACGATCGAACCGCCCGCACTGGGCTGGGTGACCACCTGGCTTGCCGGGGGATCGCTGACTGCAGACGGACGCCCTCACGGAGCGGGATGGGCGGTGTTGCGTCAGGCCATCGCGGCCGCGGCCGGGGTTTCGGATGCAGACTTCCGCAGCGGCTACCTGAAACATGGCGACACGGGCGAGACGGCTGCCGCGCTGCTGGCGGCCCGTCCAGCCGCGGCCCAGCGGGGGCTTGGATTGCAGGCGGTGCACTCGCTCCTGCAGTCGCTCGCCGCCGCCAAAGGCCCCCCGGATCGGATCCCGCTGCTTCAGCGCGCATTCGCACGTTGTGAGGCAACCGAAGCCCGATACCTCGGCAAAATTCTCACGGGCAACCTGCGCATCGGCTTGAAGGAGGGATTGGTTGAGGAAGCGGTGGCCCTGGCGTTTGGGCACGACCCCGAGGGAATTCGCGAGGCCCACCGGCGCATCGGACGTCTCGGTGATGTGGCGCTGATGGCACGCAAAGGACGCCTCGACGCAGCAGACCTCCAGCCGTTCCAGCCACTTCGTTTGATGCTCGCTTCGCCCGAGCCGACTCCCGAAGCCATCTGGGAACGCGCCGCCCAATGGTCCAGGTCCAGCAGCGAATCCGGGACCCCGACGGTCTGGGTCGAGGACAAATTTGACGGAATCCGCTGCCAGCTGCACCGGGTGGGAAGCCGCGTGGCCGTGTATTCCCGGGACCTCAAGGAGATCACCGCGATGTTCCCCGAACTCGCAGAGGCGGCGCGGGGGCTGTCTGCCGATGTCATCCTCGACGGCGAGATCCTCGTCATGGAGGGCGGGCGGGCGCGGCCCTTTGCCGATCTCCAACGACGGCTTGGCCGGCGGGAACCCGACCTGTTTCTGGCCGCGGACCTGCCGGTGGTGCTCATGGCATTCGACCTGCTCTGGCAGGCAGGCACCAGCCGCCTCGGCCAATCGCTCCGTGAGCGTCGAGCCGGACTCGAGGCCTTGCCGCTGCCCCCCCCGCTGCTGCGCGCGCCGGGGCATCACGTGGATTCTGCGGCGGCCATCAAGACGGCCTTTGACCAGTCCCGCGCGCGTGGCAACGAGGGATTGATGGTGAAGGACCCCGGTTCCGCCTACCTGGCCGGACGCCGCGGGCTCGCCTGGCTGAAACTCAAACGTGCGCTCGCAACCCTCGATTGCGTCATCGTGGCCGCGGAATACGGGCACGGCCGGCGCAATGGGTTGCTCAGTGACTACACCTTCGCCATTCGGGATCCGGCGACGGGAGCCCTCCGAACACTCGGCAAGGCCTACAGCGGGCTCACCGACATGGAGATCGCCCGATTGTCTGACCGGCTCCACGAGCGGGTCGTTCGCCGGCACGGACGCCGGCTCGAGGTCGAGCCCGGGATCGTGCTCGAGATCGCCTTCGACAGCATCCATCCCAGCACCCGCCACGACAGTGGTCTGGCCCTGCGGTTCCCGAGGATCGTGCGAATCCGGGACGACAAGGCCCCGGCCGACGCCGACACGCTGGCTACCGCCTGGCAACTGGCCCGGGCGACGTCGGCGCAAGGTTGAATCAGCGACGGGCCCGGAAGAACCTCCAGTCCACCGTGCTCTCCGCGAGATTGATGGTGATCGGACTCGATCCGGAGACCTCGGTGAAGGCGCCACCAATTCCCGGATCAGTTGGCAAAGATCACCCGGAATGCCGCCTCCGGCAGCAGCTTCGATTCGCTCCGGGCGACACCCAGCCCGACCTGGAGGGAGAAATGCCTTCCGAAATCGTACTGCAACTGGGGCAGGACCAGGAGCGTGGTGAAGGCGCGTCCGGACACCGCCAGATTGGTCTCGACTCCGAAGTGCAGCCGATCCGTGAGCTCGTAGAAGAGCGTCAGGTTCTGGAGGAACTGGGTGCGGTCGCCCCCTTCCCCGCCCGCTCCGGCACCCGTCTCATGCGCCACCCCCCACATGCCCAGCAGCGACCAGTGCGGCGTGAACCGCCAGCCGCCCAGGTACAACGCGACCCAGGTGGTGGCCGTGCTGTTGACGGCCCGCTCGGCGATGGTTTGCACACCGTGGATGTATTGCCCCTCAAACGCCGTTCCGATGGTGTATTGCACCGCAAACTTCACCGCTTCCAGCCGGGTCCCCTCAAAGGGGAACTCCAGCTCAAGCGCCAGCCCGTCCCGGATGGCGTACTCGATTTCGGGAGCCCACTCCGTCTGGGAGGTGTCGAGACTCAGGGGCACCAGGCCGAGTTCGTCCGACGCCTGCCCCGCGCCATTTCGCGTCCGCCGGAGCGGCACCAGGCCCACCACATTGGCCTCCAACTCGCCCTTCCGTGCGCCGAGCGGCCGCACGAGATCGAACAACAGCGGCTCCGGGATATGGGGACCCTCGGGTTTTCCTGGGGGCCCCGCCTCCAGAACGTCCGCCGGCGCCCGGCCCGAGGCGTGTGCCGCACCCACCACCGTGGCCGCGCAAACCATCCGCAGCACCCGGCGAAGCAAGCCATGTCGGCAACCCATCTCCGATCCTAGACCGACCCCCGACCCCCGGCATGTCAGGCGCCGGCGATTCGTGATGTCGGGTGCCGCCCTACAGGAGATTCGACCCCGGTGGCGGCCCATCTCAACGCCGGCTTCCGCCGGCGTCCCACCAACGGATCGCCTCCCGCAGAAGCTCCGTGCCATTGGCCAGGCCGAACTTCTCCTTGATGCGCGCGCAGTAGACCTGGACGGTCTTGATGCTCAGGCCGAGCGTCTCCGCAATTTCCCGGGTCTCCCGGCCCTCGCCCAGCATGCGGAAGACCTCCAGTTCGCGGTCGCTGAGCTGACGGACATCCGACACCGGCGCCGAACCGCTGACAAACTTCTCCGCCATCAGGGTTCGCAACTCGTCGCTGACGAAGAGCCGGCCCTGCAACACCTCCCGGATGGCGGTGATGATCTTGCGCGTGGTGTCGCGCTTCGACACGTAGCCGCGGGCCCCGGCCCGCAGGGCCCGCTCGCAGTAGGTCAGTTCGTCGTGCATGCTGAGCATCAGGGGAATGCTCTCCGGAGAAACGCAGCGGATGTCCTTCACCAGCTCAAGCCCGGAGCCGGAGGGCAGCGTGATGTCCACGATGACCACGTCCGGACGCAGCCGCTCGATGGACTGCAGGGCCTGCGGTGCATCCCCGGCCTCGCCGCAGACGACGAGGTCCTCCTGCTGCTCGATGAGCGTGGTGAGCCATTCCCGGACCAAGGGATGGTCGTCCACCAGGAAGATGCGGCGTGGCAGGCTCATGCCGGGATCTCCCATTGGGGTGCCCCGGGTCCCCCCGGCTGCGGGGCCGCCAGTTCCGCCCCGAGTTCACGGGTCTGCACGCTCACCCGGGTGCCCCGCTCCAGGCACTCGACCGCGAACGCGGCACCGATCATCGCCGCACGGTGCCGCATGATGCTGAGTCCCATGCCGCCGGAATCCGGGACGGCCTGCGAAAGTCCGACGCCATCGTCCTGGATCGTGATGCGCACGCCCAGGCGGTTCTGGTGAAGTCCGATGACCACCTCGCGGCCCCGGCTGTGCCGCACCGCGTTGCGGACGGCCTCCTGCGCGATGCGAAAGAGTTGCGTGGTCGCCTCCGGGTCATTGAGCAGGACGGGGTCCGGCAGGTCGAGGCGGCAGGTGAGCGGGCTGTGGGCACTGGTGGTGCGCGCCAGCTCCCGCAACGCCGCCATGAGCCCCTGCGTGTCAAGCTCCACCGGCGCCAGCCCCCGTGCCAGACTGCGGGCCAGCCCGATGCCATCCTCCACCATGCCCACCAACCGCTCGGCGTCACGCGCTTCGTCGAGATCCCGGGCGATCAGCTTCTCCCGCAGCACCTGGCCCGCGAGGGCCGTTCCGGTGAGGTGCTGGCAGAGGCTGTCGTGCAGGTCATGGCCGATGCGCCGCTGTTCGCGTTCACTCACCTCCAGGAGCGCCCGTTCCAGGCGTTCACGCTCGGCAATCTCATGACGCAGCTCGCGGGTGCGCTCCTGCACCCGCCGTTCCAACTGGTCGCGCGAGGCGCGCAGGAAGGTCAGGGCGGCCACCATGGCCAGGTAGAACGACAGGGCGATCAGGGCGTTCCACCAGGGGACCAGGGCGTTCGCGTACCGGGCACCGCTGGCCAAATCCCCGGCGAGCGACACCCCGACGCTGAGCACCGACAGCAGCAGTCCGGCGCCCCACCCGGTGGTCCAGGTCGCCACTGACACCGATACCAGGTAGAAGAACAGGAACCACAACTCGAACCCCGTCAGGTAATCCGCCGCCGCCACCCCGGCCAGAAGCAGCAGCGACGCGGTGAGCCAGAGCCACCGCGTCCATGGGGGTTGCACGACCTCGTTCATCCGTCCTTCGGCTCCCGATTGAGCTCCAGTTCCCGACGACCATCACCCGTGTTCACCAGACCGTGAACATTTTTCCCGCGAGGCACGGCATCGGCGCCGCCCGGCGGGTGCCGGACCCATCCATCCGCCCTGCCCGTCAGGATCCCGCCGTTCGGGGCTCCGGGCCGTGAACCCCGGGATGGATGATTCAAGAAAAGGGGGGCGGCACCGGTCCGACCGGCACGGTGATGAGACGAACTTTGGCGCCACGGGCGCCCGGACATCCGCCGCCTGTCGGGCTTGCCGAACGAACCCGGGTCGGCATGTTTGCCGCCGGTGGCTTCCATGAAATTTCTCAAGCGCTGCGCGGGCCTTTCCCTGGTGTCGGCCACGCTTCTGGCGGTTCCGGCCGCGGCCCAGCAGATCCCCGTGATCGAGCGGCACCTGTCCAATGGCATGAAGCTGCTGATGGTGGAACGTCACGAGGAACCACGCATCGCCGGCGGCTGGGTGGTCAAGGTCGGCAGCGCCAACGAGCGCCTGGGGATCACCGGGATCGCCCACCTCTTCGAGCACATGATGTTCAAAGGCACCCCCACCCTGGGCACCCGCGACGCGGCACGCGATCTGGAGCTCATTGCGGAGCAGGAACGGGTCCGGGACCTGATGCGCCTTGAGGAGGCGTCCATGCGCCTGGCCCTGCGACGGGGGGAGGTGGACGACCTGAGTCCTCCCACGAATGCCACGCCCCGCCACCAGGAGCTGCAGGCGGAGTTTCGCAGGCTGATCGAGGAACAGCGCGAGCTGCTGGTGAAAAACGAGTTCGACCGGGTGTACACGACCGCCGGCGCCTCCGGAATGAATGCGTTCACCTCGGAGGACATGACCGGCTACTTCATCAATGTGCCGGCCAACAAGCTGGAGTTGTGGTGCTGGATGGAGAGCGAGCGCCTGCTGCACCCCGTGTTCCGCGAGTTCTATGCCGAGCGCGACGTGGTTTATGAGGAGCGCCGGCTGCGCGTGGAGTCCACGCCCCTCGGGAAATTTGCCGAGACCTTCAATGCGGTGTTCTGGGACGCCCACCCGTACATGTGGCCGGTCATCGGATGGCCCAGCGACGTGGCCAACATCTCCCGACGCGAGGCCGACGAATTCTACGCGCTCTTCTACCAACCGCAGAACATCACCCTGATCCTCGTCGGCGACTTCCAGCCGGAGGCGGCCGTGGAGCTGGTCGAGCGCTACTTCGGACGGATCCCCGCCGGCATCCGCCCGCCGCCGGAGGTGACCACCCAGGAGCCGCCCGGGGTGGCTGAGAAGCGCATGTACGCGGAGGCCGAGACCAACCCGCAGGTGGACATTCTCTGGAAGACGGTCGCCTTCCGTCACCGCGACAGCTATCCGCTCGACGTGCTCCAGCTGTTGCTCACCGGCCGGACCGGGCGCCTGTACAAGGGCCTGGTGCTGGGCCGCGAGGTCGCCACCGAGACCTATGCCCAGCAGGATTCCAGGAAATGGGCCGGCCTGTTCAACATTGGCGGCGAGGCCAAGGAGGGTCGGACCCCGGAGGAGGTGGAAGCGGCGATTGATGCCGAACTGGACCGCCTGAAGGAGGAACTGGTCCCGGCGGAGGAGCTGCAGAAGGTCAAGAACCAGTTCGCCGCCTTCGAGTACCGGAAGCTGACCGCCAATTTCCCGATCTTCCTCCAGGTGCTGCAGAACGAGGGGTTGGGTGACTGGCGCGAGGTCAACGAGGCTGCCGCCAAACTTCAGGCCGTCACGGCGGAGGATGTGCAGCGCGTGGCGCGCAAATACTTCACCCGGGAGGACCGGGCGGTGGCGATCTATACCCGCAAGCCCGGGACCGGCGACGCGTCCGAGGATCCCGACCTCGCGGGGCTCAGCGCCGACCAGCGCCCCATCATCCTGCGGATCGTGCAGTCGCTCACGGCAGAGACCGATGTCGCCCAACTGCGCCAGGCGCTTGCCCAGATGCAGGCCGAGGGCGACAACGCGGATCCCAAGCGGCAGCAACTCCAGCGGATCATCCGGAAGAAACTCGCCGAGCGGATCGCCGAGCTCGAAAACAACTGACGGACGTCCCCACCACACGCCTTCGCACGCCATGAAGTTCCACCGTCCGTCCGCCGCCCCCGCCCTCGCCCTCGCCCTTCTGTTCGCTCCGTGGATCGCCACCGCCGCGGACATCCCCAATCGGCCCGAGCAACTGGATTTTCCGCCGCTGGTGTATGAGCCACCGAATCCGTCGGACTACCGGGTGGCCCTGAAGTCCGGCCCCGTCGCCTATGTGGTTCCGGACCGCACCCTGCCCCTCGTCACGCTCAGCATCCTGATCCGGTGCGGCAGCTACCTCGACCCGGCAGACCAGGCGGGCCTCGCCGACGCCACCGGGCATTTGCTGGTCCGCGGCGGCACGAAATCCATGACCGCCGAGGCCCTCGAGGAACGCCTCGCGTTTCTGGCGGCCAACCTGGGCTCCGGCATCGGCGATGACTCCGGTTCGGTCTCGCTCAACCTGCTGTCCAAGGACTTGCCCGAAGGCCTGGAGATCCTGCGCGAGGTGCTCACCGCGCCGCGGTTCCAGCAGGACAAACTCGACCTGTACCGTCAGCAGTCCCTGCAGGCGATGAAGCAGCGCAACGATGACTCCACGGCCATCGAGTCCCGCGAACGACGGTTCCTGGCCTACGGCACCCACTTCTGGCTCTGCCGCTTTCCCACCGCACAAAGCGTGCAGTCCATCACCGCCGAGGACCTCCATGGCTTCCACCGTCGGTGGATCCATCCCGGCAGCTTTGTGGTCGCGGCAAGCGGTGACTTTGATCGGGACGCCATGATCGGCCGGCTTGAATCCCTGTTTTCCGACTGGCCCCACACCGGCGAGCCGCCGCCGGCCATCCCCACCGACATCCAGATGGCCCCTCCCGGCATCTACCTGGTCAACAAGGACGTCAACCAGGGTCGGGTCGCCGTGATGCTCCCGGGGGTGTTGCGGAGCAATCCGGACATGTTCGCCATCCTGGTGATGAACGACATTCTCGGGGGCGGCGGCTTCACCTCGCGGATCATGAACCGGGTGCGATCCGACGAGGGACTGGCCTACGGCGCCGGCAGCAGCTTCCAGGGCGGGATCTATTACCCGCCTCCGTTCCTCGCCGCGTTCGCCTCCAAGTCCCGCACGGTCACCTACGCGACACAAATCGTGCTGGAGGAGATCACCTCCATCGGGAGGAAACCGGTGGGCGATGACGAACTCGCCACGGCCAAGCGTTCCTTCGTGGACACATTCCCGGAGACCTTCAACACCAAGGCCAAGGTCGCGGCCGTGTTTGCCCGAGATGAGTTGACGGGACGCTATGCACAGGACCCCACGTACTGGCAGCGGTGGCGTTCGCGCATCGAAGCTGTCACAAGCGACGACGTCCAACGCGTGGCCCGGGAGCACCTGCATCCGGATCGCGCGGTCATCCTGATGGTGGGTCAGGCCGGTGCCATCGAGGAGGGGGATCCGGCGCACCCCGTCGGCCTCCGCCAACTGTCGGACGGCCCGGTCACGCGGGTCCCCTTGCGTGATCCCATGACGATGCAGCCGCTGCCGTGAGGGCCGGGAACTCCCAACCGGGCCCCGCGACTCACGCCAGGGTGCTGCGCACCCGTTCCAGGAGCCGTTGAGTGGCGACGATGCCGTCGTGCTCGCTGAGGGTGCCGCCCTCATACTCAATGCCCACGTACCCGTGGTAGCCGGCATCCAGCACGATGCGCATCATACGGAAGTAGTCGGTCTCCACACAGTTCCCATCGGCATCAAAATCATTGGACTTGGCACTGACCGCCCGGGCGAAGGGCATCAGTTGCTCCACGCCCAGATAGCGGTCGTACCATTCCCCGGGCCGGATCTGGAAGTTGCCGAAATCCGGCAGCGTCCCGCAGTTGGGCTTGCCCACCCGGCGTATCACCCCGGAAAGCCAGGCGCCATCGGAGCTGAGGCCGCCATGATTCTCCACCAGGCAATGCATGCCGAGCGTCGCGCAGTAGTCCGCAAGGGCAGACAGCCCGTCCACGGCACGATCCTGCTGCTCCTCGTAGGAGCCGATGTCTCCGGTGGCCGCATTCACCCGGATGCTGTGGCCGCCGAGATACCGGGCCGCGTCCGCCCACTTGTGGTGGTTGACCACCGCCTGACGCCGCCTTGCGGGATCCGGATCCCCCAGATTCCCCTCACCATCGCACATGATCAGGAGGACCCGCACCCCCTCCCCGTCCGCACGGCTCCTGAACTCGCGGAGGTAGGCGGCATCCGTCGCCTGCTGCATCATGAACTGATTGACCAGCTCGATCGCCCCGATGCCGTAGTCCTCTCGCGCGACCTTCGGAAAATCGAGATGGGTCATCTGCTTGCCAAACAGCGCCTTGTGCAGCGACCATTCGGCCAGGCTGATCTCGTAGGCGGGCGGCTTGGGCCGGGTGGCACATCCGGCCGCAAGGGCGGCGGCGGACTGGAGGAGAAACTGGCGGCGGTTGGCGTTCATCTGAAGCGGTCGTCCCGGGAATCGCGGCGGCTCCCGTCCGGACGGGAGGACTAAACACCCGGGGTCCGCTGGTCCGTCAAGCCCCTCCTGCCAATTCCCGTCCTGCGACGCAGGAGTGATTCCTGAGGATCGTGGGAAAAGGGCGGGCGACGATGGAATGCATTGATTGGACGCGGCTGCCCTGCACGGCACGGGGAAGTCGCCCCAGGTCGGGGGCTGTGAGGCTTGATTCCCGGCGGTGTGCTGGATCAATGATGGCCTGCGGAACCCGCCCCAGGCCATGAACGGACCCTCTCGTCGCCCCATAGCCGCACGGAACACTTCTTGGGCCGCCGCCGCCGCGCGTGCCTTGGTCAGGGCCGGCTTGAAGCCGAACACCATCTCGGTCCTCAGCGCGGTCTTTGGCGGAGTGGCCGGTCTGAGCTTCTGGTTCGCGGGACGCGTGGAAGCGCCAGCGGCTTGGATCGCCTGCATGGTCGGTGCGATGGCCGGGATGCAGCTCCGATTGCTCTGCAACCTCTTCGACGGCATGGTCGCCATCGAGGGTGGCTTCAAGACAAAGTCCGGTGAGGTCTTCAACGAACTGCCTGACCGGTTTTCGGATGCCTTCGTCTTCGCCGGCGCGGGCCACGCGTTGTCAACCGGCCATGCGTGGATGCCGACGTTGGGCTGGCTGGCAGCGGTGTTGGCCGTGACCACAGCCTACGTCCGGGCGATGGGCGCGGCGGGCGGCGCTTCGCAGCACTTCTGCGGCCCGATGGCCAAGCAACATCGCATGGCCGTGATGACCGTCGCGTGCCTGATCGCCTGCGCCGCACCATGGTGGGCGGTCGCCGCCAAGGCACTGACGATCGGACTGTCGGTCGTCGTGGTCGGCAGCCTCGTCACCATCGTTCGTCGCACCGGCCGGATCGTCCGCGATCTGGAATCTCGATGACCTCGCTCTTGCTCACCGGCCTGGTCCGGCTGCTCTGCGGCGTCCGCGCTCACTGGCAGGGCTGCGCCCCCGTTCCCAGGCAGCGGATCTACTTCGCCAACCACACGAGCAACCTTGACGCCCTCGTCATCTGGGCGGCGTTGCCTCCCGGCCTGCGCGCCACGACGCGTCCGGTCGCCGCGCGCGACTACTGGGAAAAGGGCCCGATCCGCCGCTTCCTGGCGCACCGGGTCTTCCATGCCGTGCTGATCGAGCGGCAGAAGGTCACCCCCAGCACCAACCCGCTCACCGCCATGACCGAAGCGATGGGCGCGACGGATTCGTTGATCATTTTCCCCGAAGGCGGCCGCAAGAACGGCCCCGAGCCCGAGGCCTTCAAGAGCGGGCTCTATCACCTGGCGAAGCAGAAGCCGGACGTCGAGTTCATCCCCGTCTACCTGGAGAACCTGAACCGCGTCCTGCCCAGGGGTGAAGGCCTGCCGGTCCCGATGCTGTGCAGCCTCACCGTCGGGGCGCCGATGAGGCTGGAGGCGGGCGAGACCAAGCCCGGCTTCCTCGAACGCGCCCGACGCGCCGTCTGGAACCTTCGAAACCCATGAACTTCGATCCCCAGTTGCTAGGGCTCTTCGGCGGGATCCTCGGAATCCTCGTCGTGGCCAGCGTCGTCGGTGGGTGGCTGGCCCGGAGGCCCGGCGACGACGAATGGCGCGCCACCGTGGCCAATCTCAATGCCCGCACCGCCGCGTGGTGGGTCATGGCGGCGGTCTTCGCGGGCGCGCTGCTGCTGGGGAAGCCGGGCGTGATCGCGCTTTTCGGCGTCGCATCATTCCTCGCGTTGCGGGAATTCATCACCCTCACCCCGACGCGACCCGCAGATCATCGCACACTTTTCTGGGCCTTCTTCATCATCACGCCCCTGCAATACTGGCTGATCGCCGAGGAGTGGTATGGACTCTTCAGCATCCTCATCCCGGTCTATGTCTTCCTCTTCATCCCGGTGCGCAGCGCGGTGGTGGGCGACTGCGAACGGTTCCTGGAACGGACCGCCAAGATCCAATGGGCGCTGTTGCTCTGCGTGTATTGCGTGAGCCACGTGCCCGCCCTGATGACGCTGGAGATCGCCGGCTACGAAGGGCGGAACGCCGAGCTGATCTTCTACCTCGTGGTCGTCGCCCAGCTCGGCGACGTGCTGCAATACGTCTGGGGCAAGACGCTCGGACGGCATCGCATCGTGCCCACGGTCAGCCCGAACAAGACGTGGGAGGGGTTCATCGGCGGCATCGCCTCGGCCACGGCCATCGGCGCGGCACTCTGGCGGATCACGCCGTTCACACCGCTGCAATCGGCCGGCATGGCGCTGGCGATTGCCTGCCTCGGCTTCGCGGGCGGGCTGGTCATGTCCGCCATCAAACGCGACCGGGGCGTGAAGGACTACGGCGCACTGATCGAGGGCCATGGCGGCGTCATGGACCGGATGGATTCCCTCTGTTTCGCCGCGCCGGTGTTCTTTCATTTGGTGCGGTTCTATTTCACCTGAGGCATTCCGCCCTGATGAGAGGCCCGATTCCCCACAGTGGCTGGACTCTTGAACGGGCCGGCCGTCAACCTCGGCAACGTCGCCCTCGAAGCGGCAGTCGCGCGGCCGACGATTCGCCGGTACGCTCCGAGGGGAATCGGAAGCCCCGCAGAGGAAGCTTCAAACTGCCGGCGCAGTGCATTTGGCGATTCTGGATGCAGCGTCCAAAAATGGCGATGAAGGCTGCGTTCAAGGAGCCCTCACCGAACAAACGGTCAAAGGGAATCACCCCATTGAGTTCTCTCCGCCTGGAGCGCGCTCCAGGTGAGGAGCGGCGTCTGCGCCCCCGGCGTCAAAATCGGTCGCCTCCAGCCTCCAGCCTCGGGTCTGCGGCCTCACACCACGTCCCGGCGTGCGCCGCCCGCGCCGGAGTCGTTCGACAGCCTCTCAACCCATTCCCGCAACAGGGTGCTCCGTTGCGACAGAACGCCCGCTGTTGACACAGCCCGGGTCGCCCGGTTCACTCGACAGGGATTTGGAGCATTCCAGCCGGATCTCCATCCTCGATCGCGGCGTTTAAACCGAATTTCCAGCCGGCGGCAGAAAAAACGCAACCTGATATCGGATCAACCCTGCCATCCGGGCGGATCGTTGGAGCACGCAATCCATATGACTCTCGATAAAGACCTCCGCGGCTTCGCCCTGCTTCACAATCCCCGATTCAACAAAGGCTCGGCATTCACACAGGCGGAACGCGATGCGCTTGGACTCAATGGCCTCCTGCCCGATCAGGTCCAGGAAATCCGCGTGCAGATCGCCCGCGTGCACAACCAGCTTGAGTCCATCCCGGATGATCTGCAGAAGTATCTGTTCCTGTCGGATCTGCAGAGCCGGAACCAGACGCTCTTTTATGCGGTGTTGATGTCGGATCCGGCCCGCTTCATGCCGCTGGTGTACACGCCGACGGTGGGTGAGGCCTGCCAGAAATTCGACCATGTTTTCCGGGGCTCACGCGGGCTCTACTTGCCGATCACCGCCAAAGGCCGGGTCCGTGAATTGATGAAGAACTGGCCGGAGACGGACGTACGCTTCATTGTGGTCACAGACGGGGAGCGGATTCTCGGTCTGGGAGACCTGGGCGTGGGCGGCATGGGCATCCCCGTCGGCAAGCTCGCGCTTTATACGGCCTGCGCCGGCGTGCCGCCGGATCTGACCCTGCCGGTCACCCTGGACGTCGGAACGAACAACCAGGATCTGCGGGAGGATCCGCTCTACCTGGGCCTGCGGCAGGAGCGTGTCCGCGGGCCAGCCTATGATGCGTTCGTGGACGAATTTGTCTCGGCGGTGCAGGAACTCCATCCGAAGTGCTGCATCCAGTGGGAGGACTTTGCGAATTTCAATGCCTACGCCATCCTGAATCGTTATCGCGACAAGGTCTGCACCTACAACGACGACATCCAGGGCACGGCGGCCGTGGCACTCGCGGGCCTGTACGGTGCCATCAGGATCAGCGGCCGGAAGCTCAGCGAACAGACCGTGCTCTTCCTCGGGGGCGGCGCCGCGGCCACGGGAATCGCCGAACTCATCAGCGACGCCATGGCCCTCGAAGGGCTGACGATCGAACAGGCGCGCCGGCGGAACTGGCTCTACGACATCCAGGGATTGGTCACGGCCGACCGCAACGATCTGACGGATTTCCAGAAACCCTTCTCGCACGATCACCCGGCAGTGCCGAGCTTCGTTGCCGCCATCGAGGCGATCCGACCGACCGCGATCATCGGCGTCAGCACGGTCCCGAAGCTGTTCAATCGAGCCGTCATCGAGGCCATGAGCCGGATCAATCCGCGTCCGGTCATCTTCCCCTACTCGAATCCAACCTCCCGATCGGAATGCACGGCGGAGGAGGCCTACACCTGGTCCGCAGGCCGGGCGATCTTCGCCAGTGGCAGCCCCTTCGCCCCGGTGGACTTCGCCGGCAGGACCTTCATTCCCGGACAGGGCAACAATGTCTATATCTTCCCCGCCATCGGTCTGGCGGTCCTGGCCACCGAGGCCAGCCGCGTCACCCAGGAATTGTTCATCTGCGCCGCGCAGGCCGTTGCGGAGCAGGTGACGCAGGATCAGCTCGACAGCGGCCTCATCTATCCGCCGCAAAGCCGCATTCTCGAAGCATCCCAGCACGCCGCGACCCGTGTGGCCCAGCGGATCTTTGATCGCGGGCTGGCGCGCGTTCCGCGTCCTGCCGACGTCCCCGCGCACGTGCGCCGCTGTGCCTACTCCCCCGTCTACACACCCTATGTCTGAAGGAGGATCCATCACGTCCCCGGCCCCGACCACGACACTTGGTGGCTACCTGGCCGCCCGCATTGCCCAGACGGGCATCACCGACTTCTTCGGCGTGCCCGGGGACTACAACCTGGTGCTGCTGGACGAACTGCTCAAGCAGCCCGGGCTGCGCATGGTCGGGTGCTGCAACGAACTCAACGCGGGTTACGCCGCCGATGGTTATGCCCGCGTGCGCGGATTCTCGGCGGTGGTGGTGACCTACATGGTGGGAGCCACCAGTCTGCTCAATTCCACGGCGGGATCGTATTCTGACGACCTGCCCGTGCTCGTCGTCTCCGGTGGACCGAACACCAACGACGCCCCGGCCCGCCGCATCCTCCACCACACCATCGGCGAGAAGGACGTTGACCAGGCCTCGAAATGCTTTGAGCCGGTGGTTCGCAAGACCTTTGTCATCCGCCATCTCGACGACGCCACGACGATGATTGACGAGGCGCTGACGCTCTGTCTGCGCGACCGGAAGCCGGTCTATCTGGAAGTGGCCTGCAACCTGGCCGGCGCCCGGGTCCCCGCCCCGGGACCGATGAGCTTCCCGCCCGCCCGGACCCCAAGCGACCCGGCCTCCCTGAAGGCCGCCGTTGATGCCGCGCTCGCGCACCTGACGGCAGCGGTCAAGCCCGTGCTGCTTGCCGGGGTCAAACTCGCCCCCGCCGGCGCTCAAGACAGCTTCGAAAAGCTGGCCAACGCCCTGGGCTGTGCCGTGGCCGTGATGCCCAACGCCAAGGGATTGTTCCGTGAGAACCATCCCGGTTTTGTCGGCACCTATTGGGGCGCGGTCAGCAGCGAGGACTGCGCCGAGGTCATCGAGTCCAGCGACTGCCAGATCATCGCCGGGCCCATCTTCAACGACTACACCACCACCGGATGGACGGCGCTCATCCATCACAACAAGGCGATCACCGCGGACCCCGACCGGGTCACCGTCACGGGAACCCGGTTCCACAACGTCCGGCTGGATGATTTTCTGACGACGTTGGCGGCACGGGTGTCGAGGAAGGAGGCCTCGCTGCTGGCGTACCGGCGCCTGCACGAGAACCCCGCGCAACCCCCTTTGGCGGCGACCGACACGCCTCTGTCGCTGCGCGAGTTGCGCGCGCAGGTGCAGCACCTGCTGGACGCCCGTTCCCACATCGTCGTGGAAACGGGCGATTCCTGGTTCAACGGACAGAAACTGACGCTGCCCGCCGGTGCCGGCTACCACTTCCAGATGCAATACGGCTCCATCGGCTGGTGCACCGGGGCAACGCTCGGCGTGTCCATCGGGGCGGGTCCTGCCAGGCGGGTGATTGCGCTGATCGGGGACGGCTCGTTCCAGGTCACTGCCCAGGAGGTGTCCACGATGATTCGATACCACGTCAATCCGATCATTTTCCTGCTGAACAACCGGGGTTATACCATCGAGGTGGAGATTCACGACGGCCCCTACAACAACATCAAGAACTGGGACTACGCCGGGCTGATCCAGGTGTTCAATGCCGGCGAGGGCAACGGGCTGGGCCTCAAGGCAACCACCAGTGCAGAATTGACCGCGGCCGTGGAACGCGCCCGGCACCACACCGGGCTGGTGCTCATCGAGTGCGCCCTCGACCGGGACGATTGCACCAGGGAACTGCTCGAATGGGGCAGCCGTGTGGCTTCGGCGAATTCAAGGCCACCCGCCTCGCCGGGGTAACGCGGCCGGGCTGAAGCGCGGATCCGGAGCGGTCGCACCCGGCCGGCACCTCGCCCCATCCCCCGTTGCGGACCCGCCGGGCCGGACGCAGTCCGCGGTCATCACCCGCGTGCGATCAGCCGAACGTCAGCTGATTGCGATGGCTCCGGAGCGCTTCGGCCGTGTAAATCGCACGAAGCCGTTCCAGATCCTCCGCGCGAGTTCCGCTGACGATCAGGTAGTCGAACTCGCTCCAGCGGGCGGCCTCGGCACGCGCCGATTCGAGACGCCGCTGCGCCACCGCGTCCGCATCGGTGCCCCGTCCGCGAAGGCGTCCCTCGAGCTCGGCCAGGGAGGGAGGGGTCAGGAAAACCGTCACCAGGGCGCGAGCCAGTCGCGGGTCGGATGCCGCCGCCTCGCGGACGGAGGCGGCGCCTTGGACATCAATGACAAGAAAGACGTCATCGCCGCGGTCGAGGATGTCGAGCACGGACGCCCGCAGAGTGCCGTAACCCCGGCCATACACCATGGCATGTTCGAGAAACTCCCCACGCTGCACCCGGGCTGAAAAATCCGCCTCCTGGAGGAAGTGATAGTCGCGGCCATCCATCTCTCCAGCCCGGGGAGCACGGGTCGTGCAGGTGATCACGCGTTTCAAGGACGGCGCCACCGCAGTGAGATTGCTGGCGAGGGTGGTTTTTCCGGCACCGGATGGCGCGGAGAGCAGCAGGATCACGGGGATGCGCATCGTCATTCCACGTTCTGGGCCTGTTCCCGGAACCGCTCCAATTCGGTCTTGAGGTGCACCACCTCCGAAGCGATGGCCGCGTCGTTGGCTTTCGATCCGATGGTGTTGACCTCGCGGTTCATCTCCTGGGCCAGGAAGTCCAGACGGCGTCCCTGCGGTTCGGGCGATTCCAGCGCGTGGTCGAACTGGGCGCAGTGACTTTCCAGACGGGTCAGCTCCTCGTTCAAATCGGTGCGGTCCGCAAACAGCACCACTTCGCGCAGGACGCGCTCGTCGTCGCCGTGGACGCCCTCGACCCCTGCGAGCCGGACCCTCTGGAGCAGTTGATCCCGATGTCGTTGCAGCACCCCGGGGGCCTGGATCCGGATCCGGTCCACGGCCGCCCGCATCGCGGAGATGCGTGCGGCCAGGTCGGCCGCCAGGGCGGTGCCTTCCCGCTCGCGCATCTTGTTCAGCGACTCCAGGGCCCTGCCCATGGCCGGCTCCAGCACCGCCCACAGGGCCTCGGGGTCCGCTGCGGTGGCGTCCGCCTGCAGAACGCCCGGGCAACGCACGAGGGTTTCGAGGGTGAGGGTGTTTGGCAGCCCAAGCCGCGCGGCGAGACTGCCAAGCTCGCGTGCATAGGCGGCGGCCACGGGCGCGTTGACCCGCGCGCCGGTCCACTCGGGAGGCAGCTCGGCAAGCACCCGCGCATCCACGCGGCCGCGCGACACGTTGCGGGCGATCTCGGTGCGGATCCGCCCCTCCAGTGCCTCCAACTCCGGGGGCAGCCGCAGGGAGATTTCCAGCTGACGCCGGTTGACCGCCCGCAGTTCGACCGCCATCCGGAGCCCCTCCCGAACCTCCTCGGCCCGCCCAAAGCCCGTCATGGATCGCATGGGGAGCATCATGTCGCGGCCCACACGCCAGCGGCGAGCCGATTGTCGGTGTCCGCCGGCCGGAACCGGGAGATGGAACCCCGACGGCCCCGTCCTGCGCCAGCCGAGGCAGTCCTGCCCCACCACCGAACGTCCCAGGGTTGCGCGCCGTTCCGCGGTCGTTCCATCGCACAAGCGGGCCACAATCCGGCCTTGACGTTTACTTTCGTGAAGTGTGGGATCACCCCCAACGCCGAAGACAGGGGGCACGCGCCGTTCCAGTCCTGGCGGGGACGCATGCTCCGGCCCGGCGGGGCAAGCGCCGACAGCACGTCCATCCCGGGCCTGATTCGACCCTATGCGCACGATCCTGATTCTCCTTCTGGTTTCAACCCTGCCTCTGGCCCGGGCGGACGTCATCGAGTGCGATAACGGCGACCGCTACAATGGCAAGGTCCTGTCCATGGACGCGAAGGAGGTGAAGCTGCAGAACGACATTTCCGGCACGCTGACCATTCCCCGCAACCGGATTGTGGGAATTCGGCTGGGCCAGACACCGGCGCCGTCTGCACCCAGGGCGGCGGCCAGTGCTCCCGTGCGCGATGGCCAGGGTCTCCAGTTCGATGCCGCGGCCATTGAGCGGATTCAGAACGAGTACCTCGCCACGGCGACGCCGGAGGCCAACCAGTTGTTTCAGGAACTGGTTCGCGGGGTGCAGTCGGGTCAGGTGCCTCTTGGAGATGTGCGCACGCAGGCGGCGACGACGTTGAAGGAATTGCGGGCGGCCCAGAAGGAGTTTGGCGATGACGCCCTGGGCGGAATCCTGGAAACGTATGGTGAGGTGCTGGAGTCGTTCCTCCGGCAGACATCACCGGGAACGCGCGCCCCGGCGATCCCGCCCGCGCGACCCCAACCCAAAGCCCCCCTGCCCAAATAGGTGGACGGACACCACCGGGAGGACCACCCCGTGCGATCAAGCGGCGCGCGATGCGATGGCTGGCCTTGCCGCAGCGCTTCGGAGTTCAAAGCGTCGGCTGGCCCCTGTTCGTTGCACCGTCGGACTGGCCGGTCTGCTTGAGGCGCTCAGCAAAATCCTGAGCGGAGAACTGCTGAACCGTACCGTCCGCCAACGTCGCAATCACGCGTCCGTCCGGCTGACGGGCGGCCATCAACACCCTTTGTGGCACGGTCTCACTGCCGCCCAACCACACCCTGGCTTCCATGCCCTCAAAGGCGCGGACGCTGCTGCCCGGAATGAAGCCGTGGCGCACCAGATCATCCAACCAAACGGTCTCGGGCAACGGCAGACCTCGATGGGTGAGACCTCGCGAATAGGCCTGCATGGCGGACACCAGCCCGGAAACGTCTTGGAACCGCTCTTATCGCGGAGAACACGAGGTCCCCGTCAAAGCCACGATCAACGTCAGTTAAAGTGACAGGTTCAAAAATTGACATGCCCCTCTTTGGGGGTGAGCAATCGCGCATTACAGCTGGATCGAAAAGGTGGAGCTGGAAGGGTGGGGGTGTACCACTGCATCTCCCGCGTCGTTGGCGGTCAGCGTCTGCTCGACGATCTGTGCAAGGAGAAGCTCGCCGAGATCCTCCTCAAACTCGCCCGGTTCTGCGGGATCGAGATCATCACCTACTGCATGATGGGCAACCACTTCCCCTCTGCTCCTGCGCGTCCGGCAGCGCGGAAATTCCGGATGCCGAACAACCAACGCCTGGGAGGGTTTACGGCAAGAAAGAGGATCCCTGACCGTCCTGGCCGGGGAGGGGGTTGGAGACGCGTGGGGCGGTGGATCCGGATATTCGCCAGTCGCTGCTGGAACGAATGGGCGATGTGTCCGCGTTCATGAAGGAGTTCAAACAGCGCTTCAGCCGCTGGTACAATCGCCAGACCGGCCGATTCGGCACGCTGTGGGCCGAACGTTTCAAGAGCGTCTTGATCGAGGACAACCCGGGAACCGTCCGCATGGTGGCCGCGTACATTGACCTGAATCCGGTGCGGGCCGGCATCGTGCAGGATCCCAAGGAGTACCGCTTCTGCGGCTATGCCGCGGCGCTGACAGGCAACCGGGTGATGCGCAAGGGGTTGATGAGCTGCCTGGAGCCAGGGGCCTGGGGGGAGGCGGCGGCGGAATACCGGCGCAGCCTGTTCGTCACGGCGGGGAGCCCGGGGCGGAGTGACAAGGTGGCGCTGGATCGGGAGACGATCCTGGAGGAGCTGCGACGCGGCGGGGCGTTGAGTGTGGCGCAGGTGCTGCGCCTGCGGCTGCGGCACCTGACCGACGGGGTGGTGCTGGGATCCAAGGCGTTCGTGAACGAGGTGTTCGTCCAGCATCGGGAACGGTTTGGCGTCAACCGTAAGGACGGAGCGCGGCGGATCCGGGGTGTCCCACTCCCCGGGATCAGCGTGCTGAGGGATCTGCAGGTGCGGGCGGTCGGGTAGGGGTAGCGGCTCCCATGGAGAAGCAGAAGTTGAAATGACTGATTTGAAGTTTGCGCTGCAGGGTCGCCCACTCCTGCGACCCTGCGCCCTGGAGGCACAGGGTGAGTTGGACGAAGCGAGAACAATGGGGTCGCATCTAAACGAATGACAATTGGTCGCGAGGCCGGGCGGCACGGCGGGCGGTCCTTCGATCGCCGGCCAGGCCGGTCCTGAAACGCTTCACCACTCGGATGGCCGCGGCAACCCTCGAGCCGGGAATCTGCCGTGTTCGGGAGAGTTGGGCCGCGACCGGGACCGCCAGCGACCCGGTTTCTGCGCGCTTTTGCGCAGCTTGCGAGGAATCCGGCTGTGCATCGGTAACCGGGCTCCCCGCGCGGCAACCCGGTCCACGAAATCCCCGGATCCCATCAGCTTGCCGGACAGGTGGTTGCCTTGCTGTTGGGGCCGGGAATCCCCTCGGAATTCCTCGGACGGCAGTAAAATTGCTTCGTGGATGCGGGCACCAAACCCGTGCCGGCAACTCAAACGCATGAAATCTGGATTCCTCATAGACATGGACGGGGTGATTTATCGCGAGAATCACCTCGTTCCGGGCGCCGCCGAGTTCGTGGCGGCACTCGTCAGCACCGGAACCCCCTTCCTCTTCCTGACCAACAACTCGGCGCCAACGCCCGAGGACCTCGCCGTCCGCCTGAAGCATCTCGGCATTTCCGGACTGTCGTCCCGGCACTTCTACACCTCGGCGCTCAACACGGCGGACTTCCTGTGCGAAACCGATCCGGTCTGCACCGTGTTCGTGCTGGGTGAGGGTGGCCTGCTCACGGCCCTCAACCAGCGGGGCATTGCCAATGACGGCATCCGGCCGGCGTATGTGGTCGTGGGCGAGGGAACTCCCACCACGGAACGGCTGGCCAAGGCGCACGAATGCATCGAACGCGGCGCCCGGCTGCTGGCCACCAATCCGGACAACTGGTGCCCGGTGGCGTCCGATCGGACGCGTCCCGGCGCCGGGGCCACGGCCGCATTTCTGGAGGCCAGCACGGGACGCCGCGCCTACTACCTCGGCAAACCCAACGGCTACATGTTTCACCGCGCCTGCCGGCGGCTCACCGAAACCGCGCTTCGGGAACCGGATCAGTTCATCATGATCGGTGACACCATGGAGACCGACATCCGGGGTGCCGTGGAGGCCGGAATTCACGGCTACCTGGTCCTCACCGGATCCACGCAACTCGAAGGGATTGGGGACTACGTGTACCAGCCTACGCGCGTGCTGCAGAGCGTGGCGGAGTTGACCCAGGAGGTGCTGACCGGCAAGCCGTCCGACCATCTCGACAGCCCGGTGTTCGCTGGCCGGGTCTCCCGGGGCGACCGCCCGGGGTCGCGCCATCAGACCGATGTCCTGGCCCTCTACAAACCCCGGCCGCGCCCTGCAATGACCAAGTGAGTTCTTCGGACCGCTGCGCGCTTGGCTCGCGGTTTGTCTCCACCCCATCGTCTCGTCCATGGAGGCGGGGCACTGGTGGATCGGCGTCGAGTGTGGCGGCACGCGCACGGTGGCGCTGGCCGTGGACGACGCAGGCGGGCGCGACGTCCGGGCGACGTCCGGCCCCGCAAACCTCCGCCTGCTGGACGACGCGCGCCTCGAGGCGCATTTCCGCTCGTTGTCTGAAAAGCTGCCACCGCCCTCGGGCATCGGCGTCGGCATGGCGGGGGTTCGCGACCGGGCCGACTGCCAGCGCGTGGAGGCGGTTCTGGATCGGGTCTGGCCGGGAGTCCCCCGCCGCGTGGACCACGATCTGGAATCGGCCCTCGCTGCCGCCGAGCCACCGGCGGGACGGTCGGAACCCTTTGACGCGCGGGTGATCCTCCTGAGCGGCACCGGTTCGTGCTGTTTCGGACGCAACCGCCGGGGCGTCACGGCCAAGGTGGGTGGCTGGGGACATCACCTCGGCGATCGCGGCAGCGCGTACGACATCGCCTACCGCGCCCTGCGCGAGGCCGCCCATTCCCTCGATCATTCAGGGATCTGGAGTCCGTTTGGGCGGCGGGCCTTGCGTGCCCTGATGCTCAATGAGCCCAACGAGCTCATTGCATGGATGCAGACCGCGGACAAAACGTCCGTGGCGGCCCTGGCTCCCGAGGTGTTTCTCGCAGCCGGAGAGGGAGACCCGGGTGCACGACGCCTGCTGATCGAGGTGGAGGCCATCCTGGCCGGGGACGCGCTGGCCTGCGCCCACCACCTGTCGCCTGCCGGGCGCCCGGTTCAGTTCGTCCTCGCCGGGAGCGTGCTGTTGAACCAAAAGGACTTTGCCCGCCGGATCGGCGTGCGGATTCGGAAGGCACGCCCGGGATCGGTGGTGCAGCCGCTGCCCCGGGAATCCGTCTGGGGCGCCGTCGTCATGGCCAGGCAGGCCGGCGCCTCGATTCCCCCCGCCCCCCCGGCCCCCAGGACCCAACCGCGGTCCGGCTCCGGATCGCCAAAGGCTCCGGTGGACTGGATCCCGGGGACGCGTGCCCAGTCCCCCACGGAACGCCGAAATCCGAGATCGGGGGCCTTGGACCGGATGTCCCTTGGGGAAGCGGTCGCCCTGATGCTCGCCGAGGAACGCCGGGGTGTGGCCGCGCTTTCCACGCATCGCGCGACCCTGGAGCGGCTCGTTCGCAAGGTGGTGCGGACCTTCCGCTGCGGCGGGCGGCTGTTTTATGTGGGCGCTGGAACCAGCGGCCGCCTCGGGGTGCTCGATGCGAGTGAGTGCCCGCCCACATTCCGGACGCTTCCGGACCAGGTCCAAGGCATCATTGCCGGCGGTGAACGGGCTCTGTACTGCGCCGTCGAGGGTGCCGAGGATGATGGCCCGGCCGGGGCACTGGCGGTGGTGTCTCGCGGGGTCACCCGGTCCGATTGCGTGATCGGAATCGCCGCCAGCGGGCGAACGCCGTTTGTCTGGGGCGCCCTGGCCCGTGCTCGCTTGCTCGGTGCAGGAACGGCGCTGGTGTGCTGCAATCCGCACCTGGATTTTCGGGGCGGCTGGAAGCCGGATCTCGTGGTGGCGGTGGACACCGGTCCCGAGGTGCTTACCGGGTCCACCCGGCTCAAGGCGGGCACCGTCACCAAACTCATCCTGAACCTCGTCACCACCCTCGCGATGGTGCGGATGGGCAAGGTGATGGGGAACCTGATGGTGGATCTCCACCCATCCAACGCGAAGCTGCGGGACCGGGCCTGCCGGATGGTTCAAGAACTGACCGGCGTCGGTCCCGAGGCGGCCCGCGAGGCGCTGGAGCACCATGGCTGGAGTGTGAAGGCCGCGGTGAGCAAGAAATAGGGCATCCTCCCCATGCCTGCACCGTCCGGGTGCTGAACTGGATGCAGCGGCAGCGGGTGGCGTGTTGGCTCCGTCGGAATCCTCCCGGGACGAAATCCTCCTGGAATCGGAGCGGCTGAGCGTCAGCCACTCGGAATCGATTGGATCAAGTGCAGGCTTGTATCGCCCCCGGGGCGGCTCTTTAGCCTGACGTCGCCATGTTTTCGCACGTTGTTGTATTCTGGACAGACCCCGCAAATCCCAAGGCCGCTGATGAATTGGTCGCAGGCGGTGAGAAGTACCTGAAGCCCATTCCCGGAGTGCTGCATTTCCATATGGGCCGGATGGTGGGGAGCCATCGCCCGGTGGTGGACCAGACCTACCAGGTGGCGCTGAACCTCATCTTCCCTGACAAGCAGGCACAGGACGACTACCAGGTGCATCCGGAACACGTGAAGTTCGTGACTGAGTACAGCCGGCTCTGGAAAAGGGTGACGGTGTACGACTTCGCCTGAATCCCGCCATGGAACTTCCCAGGCAGTTGTATGTGGACGGGACCCACCGGGACGCAACCTCGGGTGAACGCACGGTCCTGGTCAACCCAGCGACCGAGGAGCCGTTTGCCGATGTGGCGGCGGCTTCGGCTGCTGATGCGTCCGCTGCGGTGGCGTCCGCGCATGGCGCCTGGGAGGACGGGTGGCGGGATCTGGCCCCGGGGCGCCGGGCGGAGATTTTATTCCAGGTGGCGCGACGGATTCGCGACCACGCGGAACACTTGGCGTCGTTCGAGATGCTGGCCATCGGCAAGCCGATCAGCGACGCGCGGGACGAGATCGCACTTGGGGCCCGGGTGTTCGAGTACTACGCCGGCGCTGTGGGCAAGTTCGGGGGGCAGACCCTGCCGGTGGCGCGCGGCGGGTTCGATTTCACCCGTCGCGAACCCATGGGCGTGGTGGCGGCGATCGTGCCGTGGAACTTCCCGTTTCCCATCGCCTGTTGGAAGGCGGCGCCCGCCCTGGCCGCGGGCAACTGTGTTGTCCTCAAGCCGGCGTCGCTCTCCCCGCTCACCGCCTTGGCCCTCGGTGAAATCGCCCATGCCGCCGGAGTTCCGGCGGGCGTGCTCCAGGTCGTGCCGGGTTCAGGAGCCACTGTGGGCGACGCCCTGGTCACCCATCCCCTCGTGCGCAAGGTGTCCTTCACCGGTTCCACCGGGATCGGACGCCGGATCATGGAGCTGGCATCCCGGGATCTGAAGCGTGTGTCGCTGGAACTGGGGGGCAAGTCGCCGAACATTGTATTCGCTGACGCCGATTGGGAACTGGCGGCCAAATCGTCGCCGCTGAGCGTGTTTGCCAATACCGGACAGGACTGCTGCGCCCGCAGCCGCATGTTTGTCGAGCGGCCCGTGTTTGACCGTTTCGTCGAGGAGTTCGTGGCGGCGACCGGGCGCCTGGTGGTGGGCGATCCCACCCGTCCGGAAACCCAGATGGGTCCGATGGTGTCCGCATCCCAACGCCAGAGCGTGGAGTCGTTCCTGGACGACGCGCGGTCGCGGGGCAGCCGGTTTGCCTTCGGCGGCGGGCGGCCGCATCCGCGCGGCTACTACCTCGAGCCCACCGTGCTGCTGGATGTCGGGTATGCGGACCGTTGCTGGCGCGAGGAGATCTTCGGCCCGGTGGTGGCCATTTCCCCCTTCGACGATGAGGCGGCGATGCTTCGCGAGGTCAATGCGTCGCCCTACGGACTGAGCGGTTCCATCTGGACCAACGACCTGCGGCGGGCGCTGCGGGTCAGCCGGGCGGTGCAGAGCGGGGTCCTCAGCATCAACTCCCATAGCAGCGTGCATGTGGAGGCACCGTTTGGCGGGTTCAAGTCGAGCGGTCTTGGCCGCGATCTCGGAATGTTCGCCATGGAGGGTTACACCGAACTGAAGAACGTGTACGTGGCGGGGTAGGCGTGTCCGGGGATCTCCTCAACCCTTTCGGAGGGAATCCAGCGGCCTGTCGTCCGGAACTTCCTTCCCACCCGGAGCATTCCGGGATCGAACGGACGCCTCCGATGGCCCCCACCCACCCTCCTCAAAGCACTGTCGGACCCCTGCGGGCCTCTTGGTTCCGGGTTTGGAGCTGGCGGCCGCAGTTCTCATCGGTGACCTTTCCCCGGACAGCGTCATGAGGACTCCCCCATCGAAGCCCATGACCAACCTGGAAAACCATTGCATGCAGTCCTCGGCCAACGGAGCCGGCTGTTCTTCCTCGGCGCCGTGGTCGGCTGGTGGGTGGAGCGCCGGCGTGCGCTCCTCGCCAGGGAGCTCACCGTTCCCGTGGCGTCCGGGGTCATCGCGGGCGGCTCGTTGATGGGCGTGCTCCCGGAGTTCATCAAAAACGGCCCGGACCTGCTCCGAAGGCTGCCCGGCGGAGCCCCGCCGTGAGCCGCTCCCGGGAACAGGAGGGAGCGGGGATGGGAGCCCCGCCTCTTACGCCCCGGCGAGGAGTTGCCGGAGGACGTAGGGCAGGATCCCCCCGTGGCGGTAGTAATCAATTTCAATGGGGGTATCAATGCGGCACCGCACCGGCACCGGCTCGACGGTGCCGTCGCGACGGGTAATGCGCAGCGTGAGGTCCTGTTGCGGGCGCAGTGCGGCGTCGAGCCCTGCGATGTCGTAGGTCTCGGTGCCGTCGAGGCGGAGGGTCTGCACGCTGGTCCCTTCGTGGAACTGCAGGGGGAGCACGCCCATGCCGACGAGGTTGGATCGGTGGATGCGCTCGAAACTTTGGGCGATCACCGCCTTCACACCCAGCAGGCTCGTGCCCTTGGCCGCCCAGTCACGGCTCGAGCCGGTTCCGTATTCGTGCCCGGCAAGCACCACCAGGGGCACCGCCTGCTGCTGGTAGGCAATGGAGGCATCGTAAATGGACATCTTCGAGCCGTCCGGCCCGAGGGTGTTTCCACCTTCCTCACCACCCAGCATCAGGTTCTTGATGCGCACATTGGCAAAAGTGCCACGGGTCATCACCCGGTCGTTGCCGCGGCGGCTCCCGTAACTGTTGAAGTCGGCGAAATCCACCCCGTGTTGCTCCAGATAACGGCCGGCGGGCGAGGTCTTCTTGATCGCGCCCGCAGGCGAGATGTGGTCGGTCGTGACACTGTCCCCAAAGAGACCCAGGGCGCGGGCACCGGTGATCGAGCGAATGCCCCCCGGCTCCCGGGAGAACGCGGTGAAGAATGGGGGTTCCTGGATGTAGGTGGATTGCGGATCCCAAGCGTAGACGTTGCCGGTGCTGGACGGGATCTCGTTCCATTTCGGATTCTGGGCGGCAAAGTTCCGGTAGAGCCTGCGGAAGACCGCCGGAGTGAGGGCGGCCTGCATGGCGTCCCGCACCTCCTGAAGCGACGGCCAGAGGTCGGCGAGATACACCGGCTGGCCGTCCTTCCCGGTCCCGAGCGGCTCGCAGCTCAGGTCAATGTCCACCCGTCCGGCGAGCGCAAATGCGACCACCAGGGGCGGTGACATGAGGAAGTTGGACTTCACATTCTGGTGCACGCGCGCCTCGAAGTTCCGGTTGCCGGACAGCACCGACGCGGTGACCAGGTCGTGCCGGAGCACGGCATCCTCAATGGCCGGATCGAGCGGGCCGGAATTGCCGATGCAGGTGGTGCAGCCGTAGCCGACCGTGTTGAAGCGCAATTTGTTGAGGTACGGGGTCAGGCCGGTCTTGCGCAGGTACTCCGTGACCACGCGCGACCCGGGGGCGAGCGACGCCTTGACCGCCGGGTTCACCTTCAGGCCCTTTTCCACCGCCTTCTTCGCCAGCAGACCGGCGGCCAGCATCACGCTGGGGTTGCTGGTGTTGGTGCAACTGGTGATGGCGGCGATGACCACCGAACCCGTTCCGAGCGTCGCCTTCTTATTGGCCGCCGTCTGCACCGCGACCCGCTGTCCGAAGGCCTGACGGGTTTTCCCGAAGCCGCCCTCGCCCACCGGACGCTGGATTGCCTGGAAGAACTCCCGGCGCAGGTCAGGCAGTTCGATGCGGTCCTGGGGACGTTTCGGGCCCGCCACGCTGGGCTTCACCGAGGAGAGATCGAGTTCGACCACCTGCGAATAGTCCACCTCGCCGGCCTCGGGGATGCCCCACAGGCCCTGGGCCCGGTAATAATTTTCGTACAGCGCGCAGTGCGCCTCGGAGCGCCCAGTGGCCCGCAGGTAGTTCACGCATTCGGCGTCCACCGGGAACAAGCCCAGGGTCGCCCCGTATTCCGGGGCCATGTTGGCGATGGTTGCCCGGTCCACCACCGGCAGGGCCGTGGCGCCCGAACCGAAGAACTCCACGAACTTGCCGACCACCTTCGTCCTGCGGAGCAGCTGGGTGACGGTGAGTGCCAGATCCGTGGCGGTGACCCCTTCCCGCAGCGTGCCGGTGAGGTGCACGCCCACGACATCGGGGGTCAGAAAGTAAACCGGCTGCCCCAGCATGCCCGCCTCCGCCTCAATCCCGCCAACGCCCCAGCCGACGATGCCCAGGCCGTTGATCATCGTGGTGTGCGAGTCGGTGCCGACAAGGGTGTCGGGATAATACGTGCCGTCGGGCGACACGAGGACCCCCTGGGCCAGGTACTCGAGGTTGACCTGGTGGACGATGCCGATGCCCGGAGGCACGACCTTGAAGGTGTCAAAGGCCTGCATGCCCCACTTCAGGAACTGATATCGCTCGCGGTTCCGCGAGAATTCCAGGTCGAGATTGCGGGCCATGGCGTCCGGGGTGCCCGCGAAATCCACCTGGACGGAGTGATCCACCACCAGATCCACCGGCACCAGCGGTTCGACGATCTTGGGATCCCGGCCGAGCGCGGCCACGGCCGCGCGCATGGCGGCGAGGTCCACCAGCAGGGGCACTCCGGTGAAGTCCTGCAGGACAATCCGGGCCACGACGAAGGGAATCTCGGCGGTCCTGGGTTCGTTGGGCTTCCAGGCGGCGAGCTCGCGCACATTGGATTCCTGCACCTTCAGGCCGTCGCAATTGCGGAGCACGGATTCCAGGACCAGCCGGATGGACACCGGCAGACGCGAAATCGGGCCGAGGCCGGCCTGCTCGAGGGCGGGCAGCGAGTGAAACCAGCCCTTCCGACCGTTTCCGAGGTCAAAAGTCTTCCGGGTGTCGAACGGGGTCTGCGGTGTGCTCATGCGCGGGACAACAAGGAACGCGGGAAAACGGGCCCCGGGATCCGGCACCCGCCCGCGTCCGGCGTTGAACCGTGGGGATTGCGCGTGAATGCGTCAAGAAACCGGTCTGAAGCCATCGCCGCTCCGGGGGTATGGCGAACAGTCCCCATCTGGGCGAACCGTTGAGCCACGCGTTGCCCCTGCGCCGCACCGGCTTTGCACCAGGTCGCCGGAGGTGGTGGCGCCGGCGCGTCCGTCCATGACAGGTCCAATGGTGGGACCCTTTTCGGCACACCCGTGGGCGGTGCCGGATCGGGAATCAATCACCGCACTCGTCTTCACAGGCCGGTTCCCGCGGAGTCGCCTCGATGAGGGTGCCGCGCCGGTCCAGCTCGAAACGGCAACAGGCGTCGAGCCGGGACTTCAACGCGGCTCGCGCCCGTTGGATGCGCGATTTGGTGCCGGAGATCGAGAGGCCGAGATGCCTGGCCAGATCGGCCTGGGTCAACCCCTCCCAATCGGTGAGTCGCAGGGCGTCGCGATGCGCCGGCGTCAGTTGATCAACAAACTCGCGGAGGCAGCAGGCCAGGTCGGGCAAATCCGCGGACCGTTCCGTGGCGGGTTCCACGTCGTGGAGCAGGGGATCGCCCGTCCGTTGATCGCGGAAATGGTCGGCAATGGCGTGACGCACGATCCGCCAGACCCATGCCTCCATCTTCTGGTCCGCGCGCAGCGACGGGAGGTTGCGGTGAATCTTCAGGAAGACTTCCTGCAGGATGTCCTCCGAGTCCGCGTGATGGCGCACCCGGCTGCGGATGAAGTTTCGCATCCTGCCGGCGAAGTCCGCCCAGAGTTCTTCCACAGTGGAGGTCGTGCTCATGGTGCGGCGAGAAGAGATGTGGCCTTGACGCTCCCACCGGTCGGCTCCGGCATCGTCATTCACGGCAGCATTCCGGCTCACAGCAGCGTCCGGTGGGCTTTACGGCTTCGATCGTTGCCGAAACGACAAAGTTTGCCACATCGCGGCCGGGCACCCAGTGGCGAATGAATTCGCGACTGGCGTCCTTGGGCTGGATGCGGATGTCAGCAAAACCGGTGTCGCGCAACCACGCTTCAATCTCATCCACACGTGCGGCCCCGGCCACACAACCGCAGTGCGCGGCGAGGTCGTCGGCCACCTCTGGCGGGAGTTCGGCCGTGCGGACGACGTCGGCGATGGCGAGCCGGCCGCCGGGTCTGAGCACGCGGAACGCCTCGCGGAAGACGCGGCCCTTGTCCGGCGAGAGGTTGATCACGCAGTTGGACAGGATGACGTCAATGGAATCATCCGCCACGGGCAGATGCTCAATCTCGCCCAGGCGAAATTCAACGTTGGTGGCGGATGCCGTGGTTGCATTCGCTCTGGCCTTGGCGAGCATTTCGGGCGTCATGTCCACGCCGATCACCCGCCCCGTGGGCCCGACCCGGCGGGCGGCGAGGAAGCAGTCGAAACCCGCGCCGCTGCCCAGATCGAGCACCGCCTCTCCCGGCTTGAGCGAGGCGATGGCCTGGGGATTGCCGCAGCCGAGTCCGAGGTCCGCACCAGCGGGCAGTGCCGTCACATCTTCGGTGCTGTAACCCAGCGCGTGGGCGTCGGTCGCCGCCGGACGGTCCGGGGCGCAGCAGCCAGCGGGCTCAATGCCCGCAATCCGGCCGTAGGTTCTGCGCACTTCCGCGCGCAGCGCATGGGGGTCTTTCATGAGGTTCGTATTCATCTTCGTTCACCCGTACTGACGGACGATCCGCGAAAAGGACGCAGAAATTCTGACAGACATGGCAATAGGGGCCGGCGATTGCGTACATTCCACCGGGTGCCGCCCGGAGGGATCCTGGGCAGGCGGGGAGGATCCTTGACCCCACTCCCGAATTCCGGTGGCGTTTGTCGAGCTGCATGAAAAACGATTCGCCCAGCGCCGGTCTCCTCCTGGCGGTGTCGCTCACCCTCCTGGGAGCGATGCAAGCCCAGGATGTGAGTGCGGTCACCCTGTTTCGAACCGCCAACTACGTCCAGAGCACGGTGGACAACGTCGCCCCGGAGCCGCCGGAGGACGGGGTCCTGCCATATACTGCCTTCGCCAACATGGAGATGACGGACGACTTTCTCAGCGACCCCGACAACCTCTTGTTTGTCCGTGGCGTCACGTTGCAGCCACCTTCCGGCCCTTTGCGCACCCTTCAATTCGTCGAATTCTATGGCGGCTTCACTCAAGAGGAGGGCTTTCAGTCGGCCGACGGGCTGGAGAACGCCTATCGTGCCGGAACCTACCGCTTCACCTTTGGAAGCCTGATCACAGGGGACCAGATATTCCAGGTTCCCGTAGCCGAGCAGTCCCTGCTGACGCCGGCGCGCGTCACCAACTTCGATGCAGCACAGCAGGTGGACCCCGGCGCTGTATTCCCAATCCAATGGTCGCCGCCTGCCCCGGAGGATGGCGGGGTGTCCCTGGAAATTTGGGATCTGAACACAGGCGACCTGGTGTTCGAACTGGAGCAATTCGACACGCCAGCGACCTCCGCGCTGATTCCGGCAGGCTTGCTCCAGCCCGGGCGGGATTACGAGGTTGAGCTCATCCTGGCGCGCCGGGATTTCGAAGACGACAGCGCGCTCCCCCACCGGCTTGCGGCGACACTCGCCACCACCCGACTGCCCCTGAGGACCACGTCTGGAGGCTCCGCAGCGCCGGTGATCACCTCGATCACCCTGGATCCCGCCGGAGCACTCCAACTGGTGGTCACCTGCCGGGTGGGGATCGCCCTGGAGCTTGAGCAGTCCGCAACGCCGGAGTCTGCCTGGAGCCCGCTCCAGTCGGTCGTTCCCGATGTGTCACCGGCGACCCTCACGTTGCCGGCGGCATCCCTCCCGGACGTCGCCTTCTTGCGGGTCGTCCAGTGACACACGGCAACGGCTGGGTGATGCCGGTCAGTGGCCCACCCGCCCGGGAAAATCTGCCTCATACCGGCGGAGCAGCGCCGTCGCGTCGGGTGCCACGAGGTAGATCTTTCCGCGCACCTCCTTCGTTTCGCCCGGTAGAAGCCCGCCAAGGCGGAAGTCGCTGTGCAGGCAGCGCGCCACACCTTGGAACAGCTCGTGCCACGGCTCCCAGGCGGTGGCGAAGATCAGCGATTCGTCCGCGTTGAAGCACCCGATCAATCCGTGGCTGGGCAGGAGCGGGCTGAGCGGACGCGGATTGACGTCGTCTGCGGGCACCCTCGGCCCGCGCCAGACCTGGCCGGGTGTGTAGCGGGCCTGTTTGGCCCACGGCTGCAAGGGCAGGCGGGAGAGCCGCCCGTCGAGGAAGAGAAAGCACCTGGGCAGGTAATCCTCCTCGCCGCCGCGGAACGCTGCCCCAAAACCGGTGAATTCGCCCAACCGCACGCACGGCTGCGCCCAATGCGCCTCGGAGACCGTCTGCGCCGGGTTCCTCGCCGTGAGCCGGAAGTCCACCTCGTCTGCGGCGGCGGTGATGACGTGCTCGACGACCACGCCATCCGCAAGCCGGTCGCGCAGAAGGAGGCGACGGCGGTCCGGGGCGAGTTCCACCAGGTCGTTGGTATGTGGGATGACGGTGTGACGCACCCAGTCGGCGTCGTGCGCCCCGGGGCGGCAATAGGCTTCGAGGTAGTTGATGCGGATGGTGCCGCCGGGGAGGTCCGGACGTTCGATCAGCAGCCAGTGCCCGTCGCGACGCAGAGTGATGCCGGGCGACTGAGCAGCAGCCCCGACAAGGACGAGGGCCGTCACCAGGAGGAGGAAGAACTTCATCCAGCAAGCTGGGGCCAGGCGCACGCCTCTCCGGACCAGCATTCGACCTTGATTTGCAGGAGCCGCAGGTCCGTCGAGCAGAACGTCGTAAGTGCTGTCATCGCTCCTCGGTCTGCCTGACCCCGCGAGACCCGATCCCGCACGCTTGCCGAAGGGACACCAACGCTCCGACACAAGCCCCGGGCGACGACGCCGTTCATCCCTTCTCAGGACTGCGCTCCCCCTCACTTCCCATGCGCCTTCACAGGATAACGCCCCTTCGCCACAACAACCCGAAACATCCCGGCGATGGGCAAAACCCGTCAGCATCACCGTACGACGTCAAACATTCAGATGCGACCCCATTGTTCTCGCTTCGTCCAACTCACCCTATGCCTCCAGAGCACAGGATCCCAAGAGTGGGCGACCCTGCAACGCAAACTTCAAATCAGTCATTTCAACTTCTGCTTCTCCATGGGAGCCGCTACCCCTACCCGACCGTTCGCACCTGCAGATCCCTCAGCACGCTGATCCCGGGTAGAGGGACACCCCGGATCCGACGCGCCCCGTCCTTGCGGTTGGCGCCAAACCGTTCCCGATGCTGGACGAACACCTCGTTCACGAACGCCTTGGATCCCAGCACCACCCCGTCGGTCAGGTGCCGCACCCGCAAGCGCAGCACCTGCGGCACGCTCAACGCCCCGCCGCGTCGCAACTCCTCCAGGATCGTCTCCCGATCCAGCGCCACCTTGTCGCTCCGCCCCGGGCTCCCCGCCGTCACGAACAGACTCTGCCGGTATTCCGCCGCCGCCACCCCCCAGTCCCCGGGCGTCAGACCGCTCATCAATCCCTTGCGCAGCATGCGGTTGCCCGTCAGCGCCGCGGCGTAGCCGCAGAACCGGTAGTCCTTGGGATCCTGCACGATGCCGGCCCGCACCGGATTCAGATCAATGTACGCGGCCACCATGCGGACCGTTCCCGGGTTGTCCTCGATCAGGACGCTCTTGAAACGTTCGGCCCATAGCGTGCCGAAGCGGCCGGTCTGGCGATTGTACCAGCGGCTGAAGCGCTGTTTGAACTCCTTCATGAACGCGGACACATCGCCCATTCGTTCCAGCAGCGACTGGCGAAGATCCGGATCCACTGCCCCACGCTTCTCCAATCCCTCCCGGGCCAGGACGGTCAGGATCCCTCTCTTGCCGTAGAACCCCTCCAGGCGTTGGAGCAGTTCGGCATCCGGGATATCCCGCGCTGCCGGGACGCGCAGGAGCAGGTGGAAGTGGTTGCCCATCATGCAGTAGGTGATGATCTCGATCCCGCAGAACCGGGCGAGTTTGAGGAGGATTTCGGCGAGCTTCTCCTTGCACAGATCGTCGAGCAGTCGCTGACCGCCAACGACGCGGGAGATGCAGTGGTACACCCCCACCCGCCCCTCCTCCGCCTTCACCTTCATCCGTGCCATGCGCATGGAGCATCTCTACTTGGTGACCCCCAGTGTGTCAATCTTTGAACCTGTCACTATATTTTACTTTATTTTATCTGCGCGCTGATCGGTGGCCGTGTCCCGCCCCTCATGGGCGGGTGGAGTGTCCGCGAGGTCAAGGCGATGTCCGGGGTGGAAGCTTACCGGGATCAGGATCGCCGGCGGCGGGTCCGGAGCCGCGACGGTCGAGTTCATCAAACTTCTGCAAGTAGATGGTGGCAAACCGCTGCGCTCTGCTTTCTGGATTGTCCCGGATCTGGCGGAGCATCGGCCTGACCCGACTCCGGAACTCACGCTCATCCATGAGGTATTCGGTGAGGTGGGCAACGCTGCTTTCCGCCGGGGAAAATCCACGGCTCGTGTGCGTCGCTCCGTGGCTTCGGGTCAACTCAGCCTCCAGTGCAGCCAGTTGGGAGAGCACCGATGCCTGGTTACGTTCGACCAACCAGAGCGCACGAAGCGCCTGCGCCCGGGCCATTGACCACTCGGACTGTAGCATCGCCTGCCGCAAGGTGGGTGCGAACGGGGCTGCGTCCGGACCCAGGTATCCGAGACAGATGCTTGGCCAGGACAGGTTGTTTGTCGTGATCAGGGCCGCGATCTGTTGCAGTAGGGTCGAGTTCGTCCGATCCAAGTTCCACAAGGCGAGCATGGCCGCGAATCGGGCATCTCGGTCGGCGTCTGTCCGTAACGCCTCCAGGGTGTTCCGCGCCAGCGGAGAGGGGGACCTCAGCAGACCCAGGGTGAAGGCGACTTCGGACCGGATCCGTCCGTCGGGGTCTGAAGCCAGCCTTGCCACGTCGGGAACTGCCGTCAGGGCAGCCGGTCCGAGTCGTCCAAGGTGGAAGATGGCCCGATGGCGGATTTCGTTGGGTTCATCCGAGGGTCCTGGTCCTCCGACGAACCGCTGCAAGACGGGGAACCGTTGCAGCAGCCGTATCCAGGTTGGGTCGAACTGGAGGTCCTGCCGGAGCACATCCACCGCGGTACTACCCAGGCCGCGCAGCGCCTCCAGCTTCCGGCGGTCGTTCTCGGCTACAGTTCCATTCCGATCCCACCAATCCATTGTCCCGATCCACTGATGGACCGCAGCCCTGGCAGCCCGGTTCCGGGAAACTCGTCGGAACAGAATCCCGACCGCCACGCCCAGGACCAAGGCGAGCACGGCCAACGTCCACAGACTTCGGGTGTTCCAGAGAGGTCGCATCTTCCGCGAAGCCTGAAAGCAGATTCTTATCCGTAATACTCGGCGGCGCTGGCGGCCTGGGCCTTCAACTCGTCCATCTGCGCCAGCGTCAACGAGGGCTTGGTTCTGGGGTTCGTCACTTTTATTCCAATAAAAACATCACAAAACCGAAGCCGGTTGGTACGCGAACCGGGCAGGGCTGGCAACTACGCGAACGTGAAAGATAATTACAAACGCTGCACCTGTCCCTTTAATTGGGTGACCGGGGAGCGACAGAACGGGCGCATCCACCGGTACGATCCTACGGACAGGACAGCGATCAATGACTCGGTAGCCGCCTGAAGGCGGGACGACTGCCAACGCGCCTCCGTAGACGATGACCAAAGCGAGACTTGCTGAAGCGTTGCCCCAATTAGTCCATTGCCAGTGGCCGACGAACGCTCCAGGGTCCAGTAGTTTCATGGCATCCACGCATCGCAAATCTCCCATGCATACCCCATTGCCGTTGGTGACCGCGCTTTGTATCGGGGCGCTGGCCGCCCGCGCC
>JAHCBB010000032.1 GCA_019634635.1 Verrucomicrobiia bacterium | reverse complement strand
ATGACAATTTGGGTGCGACGAGGCCGGCAACCCATCTGCAACCCCTTCCTTCGAGAGTCGCACGCACCGCGGCGGTTGACAGGCCTGGGCGACTGGTAGTTGATCGGGGTGCATTAAGTTCGTAAACCAACCTGTGCGGCAGACTTGGAAGGAAGCGGGGAACTTTGACGGCGTTCAGAAGAACGCCGGGATGGGTGTCCATCGCCTGAAATCGGGTGTTCTTATCGCAGCAGGATCCGCTGGGCCGGTGGACGAACATGGTGGATCGGGTGGGCACGAGCGGCGGGGTCACTGGGGTGGCCGGCCGCAGTGGGAGGATGGCCCGTGGACTTCCGGAACGAATGCCTGGGTGGACCTTGTGAGCTACGGGTACCATCCCTCGGGCGAGCGGAACGTGCCGGGCCTCAGCCAGCCCACGGGCAACGGCTGGACCAACACCTACACCTGGGACGCCGCCCATCGTCTGGCGTCGGTCGTCAGTCCGGCCGGGACGCACACCTACGTTTATCCGAATCAGGGACCGGGAGTCGGACGCATCAGTCTGCCGGGTGGATACTACCTGACCAACCAGTTTGATGCCCTGGGAAGAACGGCGGACACCCAATTGCGGACGAGCGGACATTCCATCCTCAATCGCCTGGGCTACGAGTACAACGCGGCGAGCCAGAGGACGCGGATCAGCCGGACCAATTCGAGTCACACGGCCTGGAACGGGTACACAACCAACAGCTACGACCTGGCCGGGCAGTTGCGGACGGTGCATGCCTTCAACGGGAGCGGCACGAGCGTCCCCGCCGACAATTTCTTCTACGGCTACGACCCGGGCTGGAACCTGCTCAAGCGCACGAACAACGTCACGGTGACGACGTACACACCCAATGTGCTGAACCAGGCCGCCGGAAGCTACGATCTGAACGGCAACCGGACGTCCGGGGCGGTGAGCTACGGTTACGACGAGGAGAACCAGTTGGTGCTGATGGAGTCCGCCAGTCAGTGGAAACTGGAACTGAGCTACGACGGGCTGTCGCGTCTGCGGGTGGTCAAGGACTGAATGGCGCTCAGTTAAGCCCCAACGTTTTCTTGGTGAGGCGTTTGCGACGGGTGGCGCTCGGAAGAGTTTTCCACATGTACTCGAGACTTTGCTGGTGCATTTGCTCCAAGATTTCCCATGCCTTCCGATTCCTTTGGATTGCGTGTTTGATCCAATCAAACTGCTCCCGGCTCAAGGCAACCGTGACGGTCTTCTGATTCACCCTCCGCGACCACTGGTAGCGCGGACCGCCTTGGCCAGGTTGGTCTCGTTCCACCACGCTGCCCAGCGCCACCCAGCCGGTCTGCGCCAATTGTGCCCGCAAGCGCTCATATTCCTGGGGGTAGGACTCGTTGGAATTTTTCACGGGCAAAATAGTACTTTGTGGTGGATTCCGCGTCAACAATAGGACAGTGTATGCACTGTTCGATAGGTCAACTCCTGATTTCCCCTCGTGGGCTGACGGATTTCAACGTGCCTACAAGAAGTTCTGCGGTGAGCCTACTCCCCCGGCGTGGCGTCCTTCTCGATCACGGCAAAGAAGCACCGCGACCCGTCCACGGGGACATCTGTCAACGTGGTTGTGGTGCCGGTGGCGGGGATGTCGGCGTAGTCCGCATGGACCGGCCACGCCTCAACCCGCGTGGAGAAATCCGTCGAGGTGACCAGGTCGTAGACCTTGCCGGGCTGGCTCTCCCAAGCGAGCTCGAAGCCGGTGTCTGGCGCGAAGGCCGGAATGATGGTGGGTGTGGGGTCGAGAACCACTCGTTCTAGAAAATGGAGTGATGGTTCAAAGATTGACATGCCGCTGGACGACGGGTCGAAACGAAGCATGCGCATGGCACGGATGAAGGTGAGGGCAGCGGAGGGGCGGGTGGGGGTGTACCACTGCATCTCCCGCGTCGTTGGCAGTCAGCGACTGCTCGACGATCTGTGCAAGGAGAAGCTCGCCGAGATCCTCCTCAAACTCGCCCCGTTCTGCGGGATCGAGGTCATCACCTACTGCATGATGGGCAACCACGTCCACCTGCTCCTGCGCGTCCCGGCAGCACGGGAAATCCCGGATGCCGAACTGCTCCAACGCCTGGGGGGGTTCTACGGCAAGAGAGGGATCCTGACCGTCCTGGCCCGGGAGGGATTGGAGACGCGTGGGGCGGTGGATCCGGATATTCGCCAGTCGCTGCTGGAACGAATGGGCGATGTGTCCGCGTTCATGAAGGAGTTCAAACAGCGCTTCAGCCGCTGGTACAACCGTCACACCGGCCGCTTCGGAAGTCGGATCCGGGGTGTCCCACTCCCAGGGATCCGTGTGCTGAGGGATCTGCAGGTGCGGGCGGTCGGGTAGCGGCTCCCATGGGAGAGCAGCGGGGTCAGGTGCGGTGCATCCCGATTCTTCATGGACGATCGTGCGGTCCTGCGGTTTCTTTGGGGAAACATCCCGGGGAGACAACGCCATGATCACGCTGAGCGGACGCGGTTCCATCACCACCTGCGACGGGGTTACCCGCCGCGACTTCCTGCAGGCGGGGGCGCTGGGGGCACTCGGACTGACCTGGGCCCGCTTCAACGCATTGCGGGCCCTGGCCTCGGAGGGCTCGGGGCCGGTGCCCGACAACGGGCGGTCGGCCATCCTGATTTTCAACCTCGGGGCGCCTTCGCAACTGGACCTCTTCGACATGAAGCCCGATGCCCCCCGGGAGGTCCGCGGTCCGTTTCAGCCCATCTCCACGCGCGGGGATTTTCAAATCTCGGAGCTGCTGCCCCGCCACGCGGCGCTTGGCGACCAGTTCAGCCTGGTGCGGACGGTGTACCACACCGCGGCGGCCGTGCATGACACCGGGCACCAGTTGTTGCAAACGGGGCGCCTCTTCACCGGCGGGATCAACACGCCCCATGCCGGTTGTGCGCTGGAGTTCCTGCGCGGACGCCGCAGCGAGCTGCCAGGGCATGTGATTCTTCCTGAGCCGATGGGGAACACCGGAGGCGGGCTGCCGCACGGTCAGGACGCCGGATTCCTCGGCAAGGCCTACGATCCCTTCTCGATCCATGCCGATCCGTCGCAGCCGGACTTCAAGGTGCCCGACCTGCTGCCGCCGGACGGCATAGGCGAGGCGCGCCTGGAGCGGCGCCGGGAGCTGAGGGATATCGTGGAAGGCACCGTCCGGAACTTCGAGGCGAGCGACAGTGCCCGGCTGATGGATGCCAACTTCGCGGCCGCCTACCGGATGATGACCAGCGAGAAGGCGCGGGAAGCGTTTGATCTTTCGAAGGAACCGGCGGCCGTGCGCGAGCGGTATGGCATGACCCGGTTTGGACAGAGCTGCCTGCTGGCGCGGCGGCTCGTCGAACGGGGCGTGCGCTTTGTCACCATCAACACGTTCATCACGGTCTTCGATGAGATCACCTGGGACATCCACGGCTCGAAGCCCTTCACCAGCATTGCCGGCATGAAGGACATCGTCTGCCCGATGTACGACCAGGGCTACGGCGCGCTGATCGAGGATCTCCGGCAGCGCGGCATGCTCGACGACACGCTGGTTGCCAACCTCGCGGAATTCGGCCGGACGCCCAAGATCAACCCGACGGGCGGGCGCGATCACTGGCCGGCCTGCTGGACCTGCTACTTCGCCGGTGGCGGCGTGCGGGGCGGCCGTGTCGTCGGGAAATCGGATGACATCGCCGCGTATCCGGCCGAGCGGCCAGTGAAGCCCTCCGAGATCGTGGCGACCATCTTTCACAGTCTGGGGTTGGATTTGGAAACCCACCTGCCCGGGCCCCAGGGACGTCCGTTTCCGCTGGTGGATTTCGGCACCCAGCCGATTCGGGAGCTGTTCTCGTGAAGGCGGGGATTTCCAGCCTGTGGCGGCACCTCATCGGGCATTGCTGGCGGGGCGCCTCCCGATGCGCCGCCCTTGTGGCGCTCTGCGGCGTGCCGGCTCCGGCGTTTGCGGAGGAGCCCGCCCCCCCGGCGGCGCACGAAACCGCGGAGCCGTCGTTCCGCAACCACGTCCAGTCCGTGCTGACACGGGCCGGCTGCAACATGGGCGCCTGCCACGGGGCGGCGGCGGGGAAGAACGGATTCTACCTCAGCCTGCGGGGGTATCACGACGAGGCGGATTGGGCGGCCATCACCCGGGCCGCGGGTGGGCGCCGGATCTCTCCGTCGGATCCCGGACGCAGCCTGTTGCTGCTGAAGGCGACCGGCACCGTGCCGCACAAGGGGGGCGGGCGCTTTGACGTGGGCTCCCCGGAGTATGCCACCCTCGCCACATGGATTGCCGCCGGGGCGCCGCCGCCGTCGGCATCGGACCCGCGACTGAGCGCTCTGGAGGTGTTGCCGGACCATGCGCGCCTCCAGCCGGGGCAGACCCAGCCCCTGCAGGTGCTGGCGCGATTCAGCGATGGGCGGGTGGAGGATGTGACCCGGTGGGCGAAGTACACCAGTGCCAACGAATCGGTGGCCAACGTCTCGGAGCAGGGCGTGGTGACCGTGGTCGGGTTCGGCGAGGCCGGGGTCACGGCCTGGTATTTGAGCCGGATTGCGGTGGGCTTTGTCACCTCGCCCTACACCCATCAACTCGCGGCAGACCTCTTCGACCGGCTGCCCGCACGAAACTTCATTGACGCCCAGGTCCACGCCAAGCTGCGCGAACTGAACCTGCCGCCATCGCCTCCGGCATCCGACGCCACGTTCCTGAGGCGCGCCTATCTGGACACGGTCGGGGTGTTGCCGACCCCGGCGGAGACCCGGGAGTTTTTGGAGGGCATCACCGATGCGAATCGCCGCGATCGGAGGGATGCGGTGATCGAGCACCTGCTGGGGCGTCCGGAGTTTGTGGACTACTGGGCCTACAAGTGGAGCGACCTGCTGCTGGTGAACTCGTCGCGGCTGCGTCCGCCTGCGGCGCGTGCGTATGCCGCATGGATCCGCCGCCAGGTGGAGGCCAACCGCCCCTGGGATGCCATGGTCCGGGAGCTCCTCACCGTTCGCGGCAGCACGTTCGCCAATGGTGCCGGTAATTTCTTCCTGCTGCATGACGATCCGCGGTCCCTGGCGGAAACCACCACCCAGGCCTTCCTGGGCATGAGCGTCGGGTGCGCGCGCTGCCACAACCACCCAAGCGAGCAGTGGACCAATGACGACTACTTCGCGCTGGCGAATCTGTTTTCCAGGGTCGGCACCAAGAACGCCCCGGGCGACGGCGAACGCATCCTGGTCGCGCTCGCGTCGGGCGAGCTCGTCCAGCCGCGGACCGGCCGGCCGCAACGGCCGCGTCCGCTCACGGGTGAACCGCTGGATCCCGAGGCCACTGACGACCGGCGGGTGGCGCTGGCGGCCTGGCTGACCGATCCGGGGAATCCCTGGTTTGCGAAGGCGGTGGTCAACCGGGTGTGGGCCAATTTTTTTGGAACGGGGTTGGTCGAGCCGGTGGACGATCTCCGGGTGAGCAATCCCGCCAGCCATGAGGCGTTGCTGGCAGCGGCGGCGGCGCATCTGGTGACCTCGGGATACGACCTCAAGGCATTGATGCGCGAGATCCTGCGCAGTGAGACCTACCAGCGCGACAGCGAGCCCCTGCCGGGCAATGCGGCGGACACCCGGTTCCATGCCCGGTACCAGCCGCGGCGCCTGATGGCGGAAGTCATCCTCGACGCCTACGCGCAGGTGACGGGGGTGCCCACCGAGTTCCGTCGGGCGACCGGCAACGGCGACACGTTCCAGTTTACCTACCCGGCGGGCACACGCGCGCTGCAGCTCCCCGATTCGCAGATCGCCAGCTATTTCCTCAAGAGCTTTGGAAAGCCTGACCGGCTGCAGACCTGCGAGTGCGAACGCAGCGCCGAGCCCAGTGTCGCCCAGGTGCTGCACATCGCCAACGGGGACACCCTCAACTCGAAGCTGGCCTCGGCTCGATGCCGTGCGTTGGAGGCGGCCGGGTCCGGATCCCCGGCGCCGACCTTGATCAACGACGCGTTCCTGGCCGCACTGTCGCGTCCGCCAACGGAGGCGGAGCGGACGCGTCTGGTGCCCCTGATGGAGGCCGCGGCGCCGGGAGACCGGCGTGCCGTTCTGGAGGATCTCTACTGGGCGCTGCTCAGCAGCCGGGAATTCCTCTTCAATCACTGACTCGGACCCATGATGCGGATCGCGTTGCCATTTGACGACGGGAGAGGGCGAGTGCTGACCGCCTGGCTCCTGCTGCTGCCGGCCCTGAGCGTTCCGGCCGGAGACTTTTCGCGCGTGGAGGCGCTCCTTCAGGAGCATTGCGTGGAATGTCATTCAGCGAAGGATGCCGAGGGCGGACTGGCCCTGGATTCGTTTGATGGGTTGCTGAAGGGCGGCGAGACCGGTGCGTCCGTGGTCCCGGGGAAGGCGGCCGATTCGCTGCTGATCCAGGCGGTCGAGGGTACCTGGGGCCGCACCGGCAAGAACCAGTTCATGCCGCCCGGCAAGCGCGACCGGCTTTCGGCTTCGGCCATCGCCGCGTTCCGGGAATGGATTGAGGCCGGCGCGCCGGCGCCCGTGGCGGCCACGGGCCCGCGGGAATTGAATGTGCCCCGGATCGAACCGCGGACCCCTCCGCGACGTCCGGTCCGGGACCTTGCCTTTGAGCCGGGGTCCAAACTCCTGGCGGTGGCCCGGCCGGATGCCGTGGAGCTGGTTTCAGTGGACTCCCGGACGATCGTGCGGAGCCTGACCGGATTTCGCGGCTCGGCCCAGGCGGTCGTCTTTTCCGCGGATGGTCAATCCGTGTTTGCCGGTGCCGGAGACGTCACCGGTGGTGAGATTGTGGAGTGGCGGATTTCCGGAGGAGAGCGCGGACGATCGTTCACCGGACCTGGCGATGCGGTCCATTCCCTCGCCTTCTCGGGAGAGGGGCCCATGCTGGCCGGAGGCGGTTACGATCATGGAATCCGCCTGTGGCACCTGGCGGATGGGCGGGAAATGGCAACGATCGCCGTGAACCAGGGGGCGGTCATGGGACTGGCGTTCCGCCCGGATGGCCGGGTGCTCGCCAGCGCCTCGTATGATCGCACCGCCCGGATCTACGCGGTGCCCTCCGGCGAGCGTCTGGAGACCTTCGGTCAGGCGCTCCAGGAGGTCCATGCGGTGGCCTTTTCCCCCGACGGCCGGACCCTGCTGACCGGCGGCGGCGACCATCGGATCCGGGCCTATCGCATCGGTCCCGATGGGCGCGAAGGTTCCAACGAGCTGATCGCGACCGTCTTTGCCCATGAGGGAACGCTGCTGCGGCTTGGATACAGTCCGGACGGCCGCCTGATCGCTTCGTCGTCAGACGACGGGACGGTCAAACTGTTTGATGCCGCGACCCTGGTCCCCCTGCGCACGCTGGAGCCGCAGCCCGACTGGCCGTTGTCGCTGGTGTTTGCCGGCAATGCGTTTCTGGTGGTGGGACGCGCGGATGGTTCTCTGGGGTTCTACGATCCGCACACGGGCCGGGCGGCGCCGCCTCCACGTCCCGAACTGGTGCGCCTGGAGCCCGCGGGGGCGGAGCGCGGGCGGGCGACCCGGATCCGTCTCGTCGGCCGCAATCTGGAACAGGCTCCGGTGATCCGGGTCCACCGAGATGGGGCCCTCGCCATGGCGGTGGCCGCGGAGTGGGAGGAGGGATTTCCCTGGGTGACGGTGGCTCCGCCGCCGGATGAGCGCCCCGGCAAATGGGAACTGAGCGTCGGCGACGGGATGATGGAGTCGGCTCGAATCCCGTTGTGGGTGGACGACCTCCCGCAACGCACGATCGCCGCTCATCCGGCCGTGGCGCGTTTGGAGCCGCTGGAACAAGTGGAATGGCCCGTCTCCGTCTGGGCGACGCTGGTGTCGCCGGGCAGCGCCGTGGAATTCGAGATTTCAGCGCGCGCCGGGCAGAGGCTGGTTCTGGATGTCGCCGCTCAACGGCTGGGAGCGAAGGGGGATTATGCGCTCACCGTGTCGGACGCCACCGGCCGGACCCTCGGCTTCAACGCCTCGGTGGACGGCCAGCCGGATCCCACGCTTGTTATCGAAGTGCCATCGGATGGCCAATATCGCGTCCGGGTGGGGGAGGAAACGTATGCAGGCTCCGCGGATCACCGCTTCCGCCTGAGCCTGGGCGAACTGCCCTGGGTCACCGGAATGTTTCCGCTGGGGGTGCCCGCAGGACACGCGGCGGTGGTTCAACTGTTCGGGGTCAACCTGCCCGATGAGGGGCGGGTTCAGGTGCCGCCTCTTACCCCGGGAGAGCATCCGCTGCCCGTTCCCGCGGCCGACTGGCGAACCCGGCAAAATCGTGTGCTGTCCGCGACCGTGATGCCTTCGGCCGTGGAATCCGAGCCCAATGACGCGCCCGCGGAAGCCAACCCGGTCTCGGTGCCGGCATCGGTGAATGGAACGTTGGGAAATGCCGGCCTTCCGGATCGCGATTATTTCCGGTTCACCGCCCGTCACGGGGTCACTTACGTCATCGAGACGTCGGCGGCGCGGCAGGGATCACCGGCGGACACCCGTATTGCGGTCCTCTGGCCCGACGGACGTCCGGCCGAACAGGTGCGGCTCCAGTCCGTGCTCAATTCCGCGATCACCTTCCGTCCGGAAACCAGTGATGACCCGGGCATCCGGTTTGAGAACTGGGAGGAGATGGAGCTCAATGATCTGCTGTGGTGCGGCGGGGAGGTCATGAAGATTTTCCGGGCACCGCAGGGACCGGATTCCGACACCCTCCTGTACTCGAACAACGGACGGCGTGTCGGGTTCTTCGACACCACGCCCATGGCCCATCCTGTGGACCGCGACGTCTACCTCGTCAGGCCGTTGGACGCCGGCGTGGTCCCGGTGCCGAACGGCCTGCCGGTGTTCACCGTGCATTTTGAAAACGATGATGCCGGAATGCGGGATATCGGCACGGATTCACGGGTGATGTTCCTGCCACCGGCGGATGGCGCGTTCCTGGTGGAGGTGACCGATGCCCGCGATTTTTCCGGGGTGGACCACACCTATCGGTTGGTGATTCGCGAGGCTGAGCCCTCGTTTGTGGCGACGCTGCAGGGCGCGCCCTCCGTGGTGGTGGCCGGCAGCGGGCAGGAATTCACCGTGGCGGTGGAGCGTCGGGATGGCTTCGATGGCCCCGTACACTTTGCGATGAATCACACGCCGCCCGGATGGACGCTCCCGGAGTCGCTGGTGATTGAGGCGGGGCACGACCGGGCGCAGGGGGTCCTGCATGCCGCCAAAGATGCCGTCCAGCCTGCGGACGCCGCCTGGGATGCCGTCACCGTCGTGGCAACGGCCGAGGTCGAGGCGCGTCCGGTCGCGGTGTCGGTCAACAATCTCGGGCGGCCGCGCCTCTCGCTGGAGCCTCCACGGTTGCGTGTGCATCTGGAACCGGCGGGGGTCGCGGAGGGGGAGGAGACCAGCGGGCTTCCCCGGGTGGTCCTCACCCCGGGAGGCTCCGCCCGGGCGCACCTGCGCATCGAGCGCCTTGGGTTTGATGGCGTGGTGACCTTCTCCGTGGACAACCTGCCTCATGGCGTGATTGTGGAGAACCTCGGCCTGAACGGGATCACGTTCCTGGCCGACGAGAGCGGGCGGGAAATCTCCATCGCCGCGGCGCGCTGGGTGGCGCCCATGGAGCGTCCGTTCCATGCGGTGGAGAATCAGGCGGGCCGCCAGGCGTCGCGTCCGCTCCTCCTGCAGGTGCACGCCCCGGTGATGCGGGCGGCAGCGCCGTGATGGATCGGGCAACGCCACGGGCTTTGTGAGATGCCGCCCGTACCTGACCCGATGTGTGCGCAACCCAGGGGGCCCACGCGCCACCACCGTAACCGTTTTGTTTTTTTTCCGGTTTGGAGCCCTGACCTCGAGTCTGCTAAATAGAACTGTTCCGGCGTATCACCGTCCCCCAAACGGGGGAAGGGGCGCGCGCCGGGGGCGGGTCTTCAATGACGAAGGTCGCTTGCTGAACAGAACATCAATTGAAATTCACAATGACAAAATCCCCACGCAGAAATCTGGCGGTGGCGCTGATGACGGCTGCCGCCGGCTTGATTCCAGCGGCCCGCGCCGCGGTCACGGACGACCTGGTCGTCCATCTTCCCTTCGACAACGCATTCTCCGATGCCACCGGTCGCGGGAATAACGGCACGCCGGTGGTGCAGCCGGAAATCGGCGGCGATCTGCCCGGTTTCGTCGCCGAGGCGGCGATCGGGTCCCACGCCGTGCGCCTCCTCGAAGGCCAGCATGTGACCCTCGGGGCGCCGGAGGACCTCCAGTTTGGCGCGGACGTGAACTTCTCCGTGGCGTTCTGGGTCAGGGGCGAGCCGGGAGCCTGGACGAGTGACCCCTCGTTCATCTCCAATAAGAGCTGGGCCTCGGGCGGCAATGCCGGATGGATCATCGCCGCCCAGGGTAATGGCGGCTGGAAGTGGAACTGGAAGGCCAGCGATACAGGCCGACTCGACACCCCCAACCTCGCCGTGATCGCCGACGGGGCGTGGCACCATATCGTTGTCGCCCATGACCGCGCGGGGGATGCGACGTTCTATCTCGACGGCATCCCGTTGAGCACGATTCCGATCGTGGATACCGGGGACATTGACAGCTTTCTGGAGTACAACCTGGGCAACGACGGCACCGGCCGGTACGGCTTCGACAATGATCTGGGTGCCCGGTTCAAGGACATCCAGATGGACGACGTCGGCGTCTGGCGCCGCGCGCTGAGCACCGCCGATGTGGCGGAAATCTATGGTGCCGGCCTGCAGGGCTTCAATCTCGCCGACACGGCCTCCGCCGGCGCGTTTTTCAAGAATCTCTCGCCCAGTCCGGGAACGGCCAGTGCTCCGGCGCTCCCCGTGATCCGTGGAGAAATCCAGGCCGGCGGTTCCGCTGTTGACGTGGGCAGCGTCCGGATGCTGCTCAACGGCGACGTGGTATCGGCCGAGGTGAGCCAGTCGGGGGCCACCACCAGCGTGCGCTACGCGGTTCCCGGCATTCTGCCGGCGGGATCCGTGCAGGCGGTGCGCATCGAGGCAAAGGATGCGGCAGGCGCCGACGTCATCCAGGAGTGGAGTTTCACGGTGGCCAGCTACGCCGCCGTTCCCGCCGATCTCGCGCGGCCGCTCGAAACCCGGGGTGAGCCTGGGTTCCTCTATCGGACCGTCTGGGCCTCCTTCGCCTCGCCCAACCTCGAAACCACGATTGCGCGTGCCGAGGCGCAGCTTGCGGGAACCCTGATTGATCCCAACACGGGCGAGCCATTCATGAACGACGCGGCGGTTGGCCCCGTTAACGGGTACTTTCAGGTGCCGGTGATCAACTTTCAGGAGTCCGGAAACAACGCCGGCAACTTCCCCGATGACGCGCCATTCCCCGGACTGGAGGCGGGAGACATCAATTCCTTCTCCACCGAGGCGCTGACCTGGCTGGAGCTGGCTCCGGGCTTTTACCGGCTGGGGGTCAACTCGGACGACGGCTTCTCACTGCGCACGGGTGCCCCGCCGCAGGACGTGTTGGACGGCCTCGTCCTGGGCAGCTTCGACGGGGGTCGCGGCTCGGCCGACACCCTGCTGGACCTCGTGGTGACGGCTGGTGGCCTGTATCCCTTCCGCCTGATTCATTTCGAAGGCGGCGGCGGTGCCGATTGCGAGTTCTTCTCCGTGGATCCCGAGACCGGGGTCAAGATCCTGGTGAATGATCCGGTGGACGCCAGGGCTCTCAAGGCCTTCCAGACCTCGACTGGCGCACCGAGCCTGCCGTTCACCCGCTCCGTGTCGCCCGCGCCGGGCGCCACCGGCATCCGTGAGGACGACCCGATCACCTTGACCCTGGTGGATGGCGCGGCCCAGATCATCGGCGGCTCGATCCAGCTCCAGGTTGCCGGGAACGCAGTGACCCCCACGGTGACCCGCTCCGGCGAGATCACGACGGTTGCCTACACCCCCTCGCCGCTGCTGCCCTCGGACAGCCAGGTCAGCGCCACGGTGACCTACGGCGATGGCACCACCACGAAGACCCAGACATGGACCTTCACCACCCGTCCGCCGACCCAGCCGCCCGCCATCACGGGCCATTGGGACTTCGCGGAGGGCACCCTCGCGCCGACGGTCGGGTACGCGCTTGAGTACCCGAGTCCTGCGGCGCAGGCGGCGACCCAGTTTGGCACCGCCTCCAGCTTTGGCATCCCGGGCATCGGCGGTCAGGACGTTCCGGTGCTGCGGTTCACCGGCGCCGCCGCTCAGAACATCTACTTCACGATGCGACACAACGCCGCGCCCAACGGCGAGGGGCGCCTCGTCAACCTGTGGACCCTCATCCTCGACCTGCACTTCCCGGAGAACGGGGCGGGGTCGTGGTTCTCATTCTGCCAGATTGACAATCTGGACAACACCAACGACGGCGAACTGTTTGCGAACTTCGCCGACCGGCTCGGCAGCGGCGCCCCGAACGATGGCGGCATTGGCATTGGTGGTCAGTACACCAACACCGAGGATTTCGAGACCTACATCCAGCGCGGCCAGTGGCATCGGGTGGCGTTCGCCGTGGACATGACCAACGACAATGACTTCTTCGAGGCAGTGCTGTCGAAGTTCATTGATGGAAAGAAGTTCCAGGACCAGCTCCGGGGAACTGCAAACCTCGACCAGCGGCATGCGCTGCGGGACCGGCTCCTGCTGTTTGCAGATGAAGATGGGGAGTCCCAGCTCGTTTACGTCCACAGCGTCCAGATCCGGAACTACAAGATGACCGACGCCGAGATTGCCGCCCTGGGGGTGCCTGAAGCTGCGGGCATTCCCATCAACACGACTGTGATCAACCCGCCGATTCCGACGAATCTGGAAGCGACGGCTGCGGTTGCCAACGGGCAGTTCACCCTCACCTGGACTGGCGGGACCGGACCGTTCGAGGTGCAGCGCAAGGCGTCCCTGACGGATGCCACCTGGACCACGGTGGCCACCACCACTGAACGGACGTTCACGGCGCCGACAGAGGCCGACGCCGCGTTGTATCAGGTCGTCCAGTAAATCAACCGCGTTCCGTCGGAACGCCGGGCTTCAGCCGGGCGTCGTGGGGGGCTTCAGGGCCCACTGCGGCGCCCGGTTCCTTTTTGCGGAGGCCGGCCGGTCAGGCCCGGCGTCCGACGGGACGTCCCAGGATCCGGTCAAGGGAATCGCTGGTCTGATAGATCAGGGCCTCCGGGTAATGGGTGTACGGATGGAAGTACTCGAAGGTCACGTACCCCTGATAGGTGATGGCGGCGAGCGCCTCCATCACCGCGGGCCAGTTGGTGGTGCCATCCAGCAGAGGACGGAACGTTTCGAGGGAATAGTCCGTACCCTTCCTGGTGAACTCCTTGAAATGGATGTTCTGGATTCGCGGACCCAGGATTGGGATCCAGTGCTCCGGGAACTGGAACATGGAGATGTTGCCCGTGTCGAAATGGACGCGGACATGCTCGCTCTGGAACGGGTCCACGAAGGCGTTCATCTCCATCGGCGTCATGAGATAGCCGTTGAAGAAGATGTTCTCGATGTTCAGGCACACGTCGAGTTTCGCGGCCTGACGTTCGAGGGATTGGACGGCCTCCCGGGCCCGGGCATCGCACACATCGTTCGGCACGGGTTCGTGGTCGGTACGCCAGGGGATGTGCACGGCCCCGGGCACGACGAGCACATTGCGCACGCCGAGGTCGTGCGCCGCCTGTGCAATCCGCCCGGCGAGCTCCAGTCCGCGGGCGCGTTTCGCCGGATCGTTGCTGGTGAGTGGATAGGGCCAGAAGAGGAAGGAGCAGAGCCCGCTGATCTCGATGCCGATCCGGTCCGCCTCGCGGCGGATGGCCTGGAAGTCGCGGGTGCCCGATTTGGGTGAAAGGTCGTTGTCCAGGTCGTAATTCAGCTCGATGCCCTCGAATCCGGCATCTTTGGCCAGTTGGAGGCACTCGGTGAGCGTCATCCGATCCGGGTAGGGGAAGGCCCAAAGATTGATGGACTTCTTGACCTCGAAGCGGCGGGGAGAGGCGCGTCGGGGATCCGGGGCGGGAGCCTCCGCCCCGGCGGCCACCGATGGTGCAAGGCCGGCCGCCGTGAGGGCTGCTGTGGACTTCAGCAGGTTCCTGCGGGACAGCAGCAGTTCGGAGGCGGCATCGGGGCGGGGAAAGAGCGACTCGGGGCGATTCATCACTGGGTGATCGCAGGGCCGGCTGGAATCTTCAATCCCCAACGCCGGCTGAGGATGCGGGGAAACCGGCAGAATAATCGAGACTGCCGTGCCGTCGGTTCCGCGGGAATTTCCTCCGCAAACGGATTTGAGATTCCTGCGTGAATTTTGGGGTGGTTCGTCGCACGATGGACGCCCACCCGGTTCCCAGGTGCAATTCGCCGCCAGCACATCGCCTCACGACCGATCCGCCGTCACCGGCTGGGTCCTCATCGGGTTTGCGATCGTCATGGCGGTCGTCGCGTGGTGGATCCCGGCCCGCTGGCGCTCCCTGCATCCCGCGGTGGTTCGCATTGCGGGGCAGGGGACGCCGGGGGTCGTGGATCTGGCGGTTCTGGCGGCCAATCAGCAGCGGAGCGGCTTGTCCCTGAGACTTCTGGAGGCGGCCGTGGCCCTGGGGTTACCGGGCACCAACGAGGCTGCGGACGCCCTGGAGGCGGCGATGGTCCTTCGGCCCGTGGCGCCCGAGGTCCGCGCCCTGGGCGGTCCGGATCCGACGGTGGCGGCATTGCTGCCGTCGTTTGGGAACGGGGTCGGGGAGCAAGGACCGACGGCCTTGGAGCTGTTCCTGCCGGCCAGCCGTCGCGTCAGTGTCCGAAACGGGCTGCTGGCCTCACGGTCGCCAGGGGTGCAGGTGCTGCTGAAGACGCTGGAGCTGCCGGTGGAGCAGTTTGTGCCCGCGGGCCAACCCGGGGGCCAGCCGTTCGAGGCGGTCGTGCTGATCGCTTCCACATTGTACGAGCGCGAGCGCTTCCACGCGTCCCTGGTATTGGAATTGCGGGAGCTGGCCTCCGCCGCGCCAGACGATGCGGAATCCCGGAGGCGGCTGGAGGAATTTTACCTTGGGATGCTGTCGCTGGCGCGACGGCTGGACTGGACGTCCCTGGCGGAACTGGTCCGCAAGGTGCCATCCCTCGCCGATTTCGAACGATTCGCGGCTGCCGTCCGGGCGTCGCCGGATGAGCTGCCGGTGTTGTATGCCTCGGCCCTGATGTCGGGAGAGCCCGCCGGGGTCGGGCACCAGTGGATGGCGTTTGGCGGCGACGGACGGCGGTCGGTCGGGGACGCCCTGGGTGCCGGTGCCGGCGCGATACGGATGCTGGCCCGGGATGCACGCCCGGTGCGCCGGGGGCTTCCGTCGCCGACCGCGCTGGCGCGGGAGGTTCAGCGCGCCCCGGAGTCCTGGCTGCTCGCCCGCTCGTCCCTCTTCGTGGCCTCGGCATTCCTCGCGGCCCTGGGCCTCGCCGCCCTCGCCCGGGCCGGCCTGCCGCGACCGGCGGTGGATCTCGCCTCGTGGGCCTGGGCCTCCGTGGTCGCCCTGGTGCTGGGCGGATTCCTGATCCTGGCCAGCGAGCCGATGCCCGGCCGCCCCGCGCCGCCTCCGGCGTCCAAAATCTTTATTGAACTCCGCTCCTTGACGGGAGCGGGTCCCGTCAAGGATTCATCCCCTACCAAAAGGAACTTCATGGAGCCAACCACACTAGCCACCCTGGTGGTTTTCGCCGCCATCCAGATGACGGTGTACGTCATCTGCCTGAGAAAGGTCGGTGAGATCTGCCGGCGGCCCGAGCCGGCGGCGATCCGGCTGAGGCTGCTGGAGAACGAGGAGAACCTCTTCGATACCGGCCTGTACGTGGGCATCGGCGGCACGGCGGCGGCGCTCGTGATGCAGGTCCTCCAGTTGGTGGAGGCCAACCTTTTGGCCGCCTACTCTTCCAACCTCATGGGCATCGTCTGCGTGGCCGTGGTCAAGATCGGCCACGTGCGCAAAGCGCGGCGGCTGCTGATCCTCGAAACCCAGGCCGAGATCCCGTCATCCGTCGCGCCGGTGGCGGCCGGTCCCGCGGTGGCCCCGGCTCCAGTGGCGGCCTCGAATCCGTTCACGTTTCGATGAACCGGACCCTGCTGCTCATCCTCTGCGACTTCCTGTTGCTGAACCTCCTGGCGCTGACGCGTTGGGACAAGGTCGAGCCGGGGGTGCGCGGACCCACCCCGGCGGTGCCGCAGGCGGCGGCGACCCCGGGGGCCGGGGCGCGAGAGGACTTGGTGGCCACCCTGCGCGAGGCGCTGGCCGATGAACAGGCGCAGCGGGAGCAGCTGAGACGTTCCATGAGTTCCGAGGTGACCGCGCGGGAGGCCTCGCTGGCGCAGCTGGAGGAAACGCGGAAACAGCTTGAATCCACGCTGTCACAGACCCGGGAAAAGGCCACGCAACTGGATGAGGAGCTGGCCGCCCGCGCCCGGCAGGAAACGCTGGCGCGCGAACAGCTCGAACAAGCCCAGGTCCGGCTCAACGAGGTCTCGCGCAACCGGGAGGCGCTCGCCGAGTCCGTGCAGGCCGCCGAGGCCGAACGCCGGCGCCTGGCCGAGGAACTGGAGCGGCAGCGGGAGCAGGCCGCGGCACTTGCGGCCGCCCGGCAGGAGGCGGAACAGCAGGTCGCCAGCCTGAGCTCGGCCGTCAAGGTCGCCGAAGCCGAGAAATCACTGCTCCGGGAAAGCGTCACCGACCTGCGCGGCCAGGTGCAGCAGGTCCAGGAGGAAAAGGTCCGGCTCCAGGAGCAGACGACCGTGCTGGCGCGAGGGGTGTCGCAGCTGGCCCGGACCTCGGAGGCCTTCCAACAGGAGTTCCGGGAGAGCACCCCAATCAACGCCAACCAGCTCTTCTCGGGCTTCCTGACCAACCAGGTCACCGTGACCATCGCCGGCGTGGGCGCGGGGATCCTCGGGTCCACGCCCCGGGAAAAGGACGCCGCGGCGCTGCTGGTGACCGATGGCACCGATGTCGTTGCGCTCATCCATGTGGCCGAGTCGCCGTTCAGCCTGACCGTTCCCGGATTCGGACTGTCGGATCTCACGGCGCGCGTGGCGCGCGAAGGGAGCGTCCTGCCATCCGGCCGGCCGTTCCTCACTTCAAGCGATCCGCGGATCATCGGCGTCCCGGTGGATGCCGAGGCCGTCGAAACGTCCGGGATTCGCAGTTATCCGCTGGCCAGGGACCCTTTCAAATTCCCGGAGGCGGTCCTGTTCAGCCGGGGTGGCCGGCGCTATGGGGAAGTGGAATTCAAGCTCGATCCGCGCACGCCGGACTATGTGCGCATGAAGAACCGGCTTTTCAGCGGTGTGTTTGGCGAGTTTTCGCCCACCGCCGGCGATCTGGTGCTCAGCAAGACCGGCGAACTGCTCGGCGTGATGGTCAACAGTGACTACTGCGTGGTGATGAAGGGGCTGCAGGCCGCCCCGGGCGGCGTGTTCGAGCCGGGACTGTCCCGCGAGGCCATGGGACGCAAGCTGGAGATGTTCCGGACCCAGGTGAACCGCCTGCCGGCACCGCTGCAGTGACCCTGCCGGGCTGTTCTGGCTGAACCCCGCCCCGCATGCAGCAGCTGCTGGTCTGGCTCGGGATTGCAGGGTGCCTCACTCAATCGGCGGTGTTTTCGGGGCTCAATCTGGCCTTGTTCAGTCTGAGCCGGCTGCGGCTGGAAGCCGCGGCTGCCGCGGGGGATCGCGTCGCCCGTCGCGTGCTGGAATTGCGTCAGAACGCCAATTTCGCCCTGGCCACCATCCTTTGGGGGAACGTCGGGACCAACGTCCTGTTGACCCTGCTCGCGGATTCCGTGCTGGCCGGGGTCACGGCGTTCCTGTTCTCCACCGTGTTGATCACCGTGGCCGGGGAGATCCTGCCCCAGGCGTATTTCTCCCGCCACGCGCTCCGGGTCGCCTCACTGCTGGCTCCGGTGTTGCGGTTCTATCAGGTCCTCCTGTGGCCCGTGGCATGGACGACCGGACGCCTGCTCGATGCCTGGGTCGGGCCCGAAGGCGTGCCCTGGTTTCGCGAACAGGAACTCCGCCAATTGCTGGAGCACCACGCCCGGCGTCAGGGATCCGAGATTGGCGCTGTCGAAGCCGTTGGAGCCATCAACTTTCTGGCGCTGGATGATCTGCCTGCCGGACAGGAAGGGGAACCGCTCGACCCGCGGAGCGTGCTGCAGGTGCCCTTTCAGAATGGACGTCCTGTGTTTCCCCGCATCCGGTCCTCGCCCGACGACCCGTTCCTTCGGGAGGTGGCGGCCTCGGGACGCAAGTGGGTGATCCTGACCGACGAGACCGGCGAGCCGCGCGCGGTTGCCGATGCCCCGAAGCTGCTCCGGGCCGCCCTGTTCGACCCCGATACTTGGGATCCGCACGTCCACTGCCACCATCCGCTGATCGTAAGGGATGTTCACCAACCGCTTGGACGCCTGCTGCAGCGGCTGACCGTCGAGCAGGAGGGGCCGGGTGACGATGTCATTGATCGGGACCTGATCCTGGTGTGGACCCCGGCAGAGCGGCGCATCATCACCGGCTCGGATCTCCTCGGACGCCTCCTCCGGCGCATCGCCCGCGGGGGGCCGGTCGAAACGGCGTCCGGTGTGGCGTGACCGGCATCTGGCGTTGCTTCACCTGCCGGACGCCCGGCGCGGGCTTTCGCCCACCAGCGGTTGTGTGCTGCGAAGGTACGCGAAGAGGTCCCGGACCTGCTGGTCGTCGAGGTCGTTGAGCAGTCCCTCCGGCATCAGAGACTGGACTGCGGGTTGCAAGGATGCGATCTCCTCGCGGGAGAGCACCATGTTGCGGTTGTCCAGTTCCCGGACCACGACGATGCGATCATTCTGTTCGGCGAGGAATCCGGACAGCACCCGCCCGTCGCGGGTTTCCACCGTGTAGTTCTCGAATCCCTCCCGGATCTCCGCGCCCGGATTGACGATCGCCAGCAACAGTGAATCCAGATCGGTCCGGTCGTGCGTGGTCAGGTCCGGGCCGACATCGCCTCCTTCGCCGAAAAGCCGGTGGCAACTCCCACAAAGTTTCCGGTACTGCGTGCGTCCGTCGTGCGGATCCCCGGTTCCGGACCGGATCCTCGCTGCCCGCGTCCGGATCTCCTCCTCCATGGCGGTCGTCGTGGGTTGTGCAGTGTTGGGCCAGAGGGTGGCCAGCAGTCCCTGCAGGTCGGCATCCTGATACTGCTTCATCCGGTGGATGATAGCCGGGGGGATGGTCCCGGCCTGGATGGTGGGACCACGCCATCCCGAAGATTCGCGCAGGATGGCCCGTGCCAGGCGGAGGCTCCACTCGGGACGGCTGGCCAGAAGGGTCTGTGCCGTGGGCAGGGAGTCCCGTCCCAGGGCGGTGTACAGCTCAAGGATCGCATCGGGAATGGCCGGATCGTCGTAAGGCTGGAGGGCGCCGAGCACGGCGCGGCGGAATTCGTCGTCCCGGTACGTGCCCCGCCAGGCTTGCAACAGCGCGGGCACGGCGCCGGGAACCCGGACTTCGCTCATGACCCCCAGGAATTCCAGGCGTTCGTTGCGAGGTGCGGTTTCGTCGGCAACGACCGCGAGGGCCCGACGGATTGCGCGCGGATCGTGACGCCTCACCGACAGCGCGGTCGAGGCGACTCCCTGGCGGTCCATGGATGTCGCGAGCTCCTCGGGCAATCCGGAGAGCAGCCGGCCCCGGAACCCGGCCTCGATACCCCGCATGAATTGCCGGGCATGTGCTTTGGAGGGCGCCTGATCCAGCACTCGGGCGCAATGGAGGAGATCCTGCTGTGTGCCGGACGACGCAAATCGCCGCCCGACACGTTCCACCAGATGCTCGGACACCAGGGGCAGGTCCCAGAACGAGGCATCTTCGAAAAGGCGAATCACGTCCTCCGGACGATCGCCGCACTGCGCTTCCATCGCCCACCAGACCAACAGGGGCTGGCGGTTGTCGCGGCTGTCTGCGGCGTGAGCGGACAGGCCGCGGATCATTCCAAGGGCTACCGGCGCGGGCAGGCGTCGTGCGGTTGCGGCCAGCTGATTGCGTCCTTCGAGGTCTGGTTCGCCGGCGGCCATCGCCACGAGACGCACCCCCACCGGCGGTGACACCCGGCGTTCGTCCCCGAGCAACCGGACGGTCCAGAGTCGGACCTGAGGTTCGGGATGCTCCAGGGCCCGGAGTGCGTCCGCCTCCGTCAGCCCGCCGCAGAGGGAAAGCGCCCAGAGAACTTCAAGGGCGAGCTGTCCACGGGCTCGGGTCAGGGCGTCACGCAATTGGGGAATCACGGACGCATCGCCTCGGTCACCGAGCAGGCGCAGGGCCGTCTGACGCACCCAGCGGTTTGGATCGGAGAGCTTCCCGACCAGCGCCTCAGATCCGAGGCGTGACAGATCGGCCGGGAGCACCGACGGACGACCCCGCAAGCCCAGCCGGTAGATGCGCCCGTTGGAGGCATCCAGGTGACCTTCGTGGTTGCGGTAGTGATTCACCTGCTGGTCGTACCAGTCGCAGACATAGAGAGCGCCGTCCGGGCCCGCCTTGATGTCCACCGGACGAAACCAGCGGTCGGTGCTGGTCACGGGATGCGACAGGTCGCGTGTGCGGAAGGAGGATCCGTCCGGCTCGAGCGATGCCTCGACGATCCGTCCCTGGAGCGGCTCGACGCCAAAGAGACGTCCGGTGTGCTCCGGTTCCAAGGCGCCATGCCCGTAGATGACAAAGTTGTGGGTGAAGCGGGGCACGCTGCCGTGCGGCATCGCGGGGAAGTAGCCGAAGGCGTGGGGGTTGGAGAGGGGACCGTGCTTCTCAAATCCCTTCTGGAGGTAGGCTCCCTGCTGATAGTGGAAGCCACGGGTGTCTCCACCATTGTGGCCGGAAAAGACCCGCCCCTGGTCGTCCAGTTCGCATCCGAACGCATTGCCACCCCCTTCGGCGAAGACCTCATACACCCGGCGCTCCGGATGATACCGCCAGATGTTTTGTCCCTGCGAAAAGATCGGGGTCTCGTTCCGGGGTTTGCCGTCGGCCCCCATCACCTGGATGTGTGCGGTGACCGTGCTGCCCTGCGCCCCGTACAGCCAGCCGTCCGGACCCCACCTCAGCGAATTGGCCACGCTGTGGGTGTCCTCCAGGCCGAAACCCGCCAAGCGAACCTCCGGGTCCCCATCCGGCACGTCGTCGCCGTCGGCATCCGGATAGAAGAGCAGGTACGGCGGATTGAGGACCCACACCCCTCCACGGCCGCGTTCGACTGAGGTGACGATGTTGAGCCCGTCCACGAACACGCGATGATGGTCAAAACGACCGTCCCCATTGGTGTCCTCATGGATGCTGATCCGGTCCGCTCCTCGAAAATGGCGGGGCGGGGGTGGCGGAACCTGGTCGTAAACCGCCCGCCATACGCTGTCGCGGCTGACCATGGTGAGGCCGGCGGGGTGGGGATATTGGCGGTATTCGACGACCCACAGGCGGCCGCGTTCGTCGAAGTTCAGAAACACCGGCTGGGCAATCTCCGGCTCGGCGAGAATCTGGTCCCACTGAAACCCGTCGGCGATCTGGAATTGCCGGAGGGAATCTGCCGGATCGAGGGCGGGTCCGGCCGCTTCCTGCGGGAGATCTGTGGGGGGTGGGGGCGGCGGTGGTGCCGCCGGGCGGGCAGGTGATCCGGGCGGCGTCGGCGATACTTCCGGATTTGGCGGCGCCGCAGACGACCGGAAACCCACGACCGCGCTTGCGGGGGGCACGGGCTCGTGGAGGCACCACAGGATGCCGTTTAGCAGGAGCCGGCGGAACGCGGGCAGCTCAAAATCATCCGGATTCCCCAAGGACGTGTAAAACACGCGCCGGTCGTCCGCCGCGTTCACCCAGGCCACCGGCTCGGTGACCGCGCGTCCCTCAATCCGCCCCTGGAGCAACACGGTGACGGTCGGGGCGATCCCGGTGTACTGGTAGAGATGCGAGGTCACCGGGAAGGGGCCTTGGGGCACTCCGGTGAGCACCGGGTGCTGGAGATGACCGGCCATCGCGGCCACCAGCGTGTTCGGCGCCTCCGGGGGCTTGTTTCCATGATGACCGGTGTACCGGGCACCCAGGACTTCGACATCAAACGCCGGCCAGCGGACCGCATCGGCGGCTGCCGGCGAACCTTCGGGGGCAAAGGCATGACTCGAGGTCCGCAGGCCCACCAATGGTTTTCCGGCGCCCAGATGCGCTTGGAGAAGCTCCCGCATCCGACGGGGCATCGGACGCCGTCGCACGCTGACCACCAGGAGATCGGCATCCTCGATTCGCTCCACGTCCTGGAAATCCCCGTCTCCCTCCCGGGATGAGGCGAGGACCCAAGAGACCTGCAGACCGCGCCATTCCAACTCCGTCCGCGCAAACTCCGGCAGGGTTTCCCAGGTCCGGTACTCGTTTTCCCCGACGACCATCACGATCCGGCGCGGGACATCTCCGCGAAATCGGAACGGCTCTCCGCCGAGAAACCCGGAGCTGGTGATGGTGGGGCACCAGTATCGCTCGACATGTTCGACCACGAGCTCCGTGCCGCGGAAATGGGAGACATGGGGCGGCATCCTGTGATGGTACATTGAGTCGGTGAGATCCCGCATCAGGACCACGTTCAGCCCCTGGGCAACGAGCTGGCGGATTCCAAAGGGGCGACCCAGCACGCACATGTTGATGTGGACGCCCATCACGATGACGTTGGTGATGCCGCGCTGGCGCATCAGGTGGTAGGCTTCATGCGAATCGGTGATCGCGTCGCCCTCGTGGATTTCCAGCGCCGGATGCTGGCGTGTCCACGCCCCGTATCCGGGACACTCCGGGCAGCCATCGCATCCGCCGTCCGAGTCATCAATGGGGAGTGGCGGCTCGCGTTCCGGCTGGATCGAGCACCATCCCTGCAGGGGCACCACCGGCTCGACTTTGGGTGCCGCTCGGGCGATTTGGCGACCGGGATGGTCCTCGTAAAAGGCCATCGTGTCGCTGGGGCAGTGGATGATGAGGATGCCGAGGTCCCGGGCGGTGCAGAGGACCTCATTCATCCGCGGGGCCATCTCGCCAACCCGTTCGGTGGCATCTGGGCAGTGATGCCGGTCCCACATGTCGCAGACGACCACGGCCGTCCGAGCGGGAACCCATGCCGCTGTCTGCCGGACTTCACGCCACTGGTCGGTGTCGGCGGTGTCGCGGACCTGCGACCGGGTATGGAGGGTGAACGGGGCCGCCGCCACGGCTGGGGAGGCCGGCGGGAGCCAGATGGCCACCGCGGCCAGGATGAAGAGGGGCGCCCGCAAGATCATACCGACGAGACTGGCGGCGCCTGGTCGCGAAGACAATCGAAAGGCGGGCGGGATGTCGTGGGGGAGGCTGGATGCGGAGGTGGAAGGATTCCGGCCGTCGTGAGATTCTTGCGGACGTGAATTCCGGATCCCGCTTCGAACCCCAACCTGCGGCCGAGCCTCCGGGGACCGGGCCGGCGTTCGGCCCTGTACGGGAGCGGCTCTGGCGGATCATCTTCCTTTCCGACACCAGCGCCGGACGAAACTTCGACGTGGCACTGCTGGTGGTGATCTTCCTCAGCGTCCTGGTGGTGGTGCTGGACAGCGTCGAGGCACTGCGTCTGGCCCATCCGGGCTTTTTCTGGATCACGGAGTGGGCCTTCACCTTCGCCTTCACAGTCGAATACCTCCTGCGGCTTTGGGTGGTCCGCAGACCGTGGCGGTACGCGCGCAGCTTTTTCGGGATCGTGGATCTCGTGGCGTTTCTGCCGTCGTACCTCGAACTGTTCGTCCCCGACACCCACTATTTGATGGTGCTCCGTGTCGTGCGCCTGCTGCGGATGTTCCGGATCCTCAAAATGGCGCATTACCTCGGAGAGGCTGGCGTGCTGACCAATGCGATCCTGGCGAGCCGGGCAAAAATTTCGATCTTCCTGATCAGCGTGATGATGCTGGTCTGCGTGGAGGGCACCGTAATGTACCTTCTCGAGCACAATGCGAACCCCGGCTTCAGCAACATCCCCCAGGCGATCTACTGGGCCATCGTCACCATCACCACGGTGGGCTACGGGGATGTATCCCCGATCACCGTCCCGGGCAAAATGATGGCCTCGATCGTCATGCTCACCGGATTCGCCATCCTGGCCGTTCCCACCGGAGTGGTGACCGCGGAGCTTGGGCGGGAGATGGCCCGCGCGCGGCGCCGTCGTCTGACCTGCAGGGAGTGTGGTTGGGACGACCACGACATCCGGGCGCGCCACTGCCAGCAGTGCGGGACCCTGATCGGTTGACAGCCGTCGGGAGGCGGATTGATGAATTGTTCCACCGCCCGGGCGGGAGCAGGCTTCCCAAGTCCCGGCAGCGCCGGATCAAACGCAAGGTACGCATCGGCATTGGGGTCCGTGACGTTCACCGGTTCCAGCAGCCCGTTCACGGCGACGGGCCGGCCGCAGGGGCACCCGCGGCAAGTGCGCGGAAACCGGGGCTGGGGTCCACGTACTTCCCATCAGGCCTGAATCAAGCGCCATCCAGGAGCACTTCCCGGTTTCCGCCCCGGATTCAGGGCGTGGCCGTGATCCGGTAGTAGGCGGACGCCGCCGTCCTGGTGATTTCCTGGTGCACCAGACCCTCGTAACCGGGAATCGGCTCCCCCAGCCGTGTCCAGAAGGTCCCCGCACCCAGGGACTCGGTGCGCTCGACCTGGTAGGAAACTCCGGCGCGTCCCTCCCAGGAAATCTCCAGCAGGCCGGCGATGACCCGCGTTCCGGCCACGACCAGTCTTGATTTGCTGTCGGAGGGAATGGTCCGCGAAAGATATTCCTCAAGGTTGCCATGTCCGTCGCCGTCCGGGTCACCGTCCGCATCCTCGGCCAGGGAACCGAAGTAGTCCTGCTCCCAGACGTCGGGCAATCCATCCTGGTCGGAATCCACGGGGGCAACGAGCTCGACCGCGCTCCATGCCACGTCGGAATACCTGGAGTCATCGCCTGGAAGCAGATTTCCGGCAAACGTTGCGAGCGCGAAGAAGCGGCCGTCGGCACTGAGGCGCCCCCCAACGCTGGGGCCGTCGCCCGCCCGTCCGTCGGCCGCCGCCGACACCAGCCGGGTCACGCCCGAGTACCGGTCATGGACAAACACATCCGAGGTCTCATTAAGATCCAGTCCATCGGAGCCGGCTGCCATGGACGTGAAGATCATCCAGCGCATGTCCGGGGTCAGTTGTGCTTTGGAAAAATCGAACGCCGGAGCGCCGTCTCCAAGTTCTGAGCCCGCACGGACGACAGTCCCCCGGTCGAGGGAGTAAAGAAACATCTGGCGTTCGGCGGCGGTGTTCCCCCCATGCAATTCCCGCCCTACCAGGAGCAGATGATGGCTGTCCCCGGCAAACCGGGGGATGGACGTCGCCAGGACCGAAGGGATTTCCAGCGGCATTGCACGGCCAAGGATGCGGTCGAACAGCGCGTAGGTGATGGGCGTGCTCTCCCAGACCTCCCGGGCTGGATCATACTTCTCGGTGGGGCCGAAGCGTGTCAGGAGCCAACGTCCATCGGGCGACAGGTCCACCACGCGACTGTCGGTTTGGACCGGAACCCGGGTCAGGGATCCGGAAGCCAGGTCCCTGATTTCCACAATGCCCTCCTGCTCGAAGCCGCTGCTGAACGCCACGACGGTGGCATTGCGATCAAAGCGGGCGGATCCCGGATGATGAACACGCGGAAAGCCGAAGGTGTTGGTAAGACCCTGAAGCACGTCGCGGGTCGCCGAAATCCCGCGATCCCACACCAACAGCTTTGGAAGGCCCGGGAACTCGGCGTCGAACTCCATCATGACCCGGCGGCCGTCCGCGGCAACCCACGCATTCAACGGCTTCAATCCCATGGCGGCGGCGCTGACCGGATCCACCGACACCAGCCGGGTCGTTCCCGTCGGAAGGTCCCGGAGGAAAACGTTGGGAGACCGGTTGGTGACCCCCTGGACAATATCGGGAGAATCGCTCAGGAACAGGACCGACCGGCCATCCCCCGAGAGGCGCCCCCAGCGGGCGCCCGTCGCCGCACTCCATCCCTCCCGATTGACGCTCACCAGCAGGTTGGTTTGCAGGAGCCGGTCATGGACAAACACGTCCTGCCGGCCATTGGCGTCGTTGGGCACCAGGTTGCTCGCCCGGCTGCTGAACGCGATCCACCGTCCATCGTCGCTGAGGCCCCCATCCACCCAACTGTTCCCGTCCCCGGTCGCAAACGACCCCGATTCCAGTCCCACCGATACCCGTTCCGGAGTCCCGTCAGGAAGCTCCAGGATGAACACATCCGAGGTCCCATTGTCGTCGAGGGAATCACGACGTTCAGAGGACTGGAAGGCGAGCCACCGCCCATCCGCAGAAAACGCGGGCTCAACGCCCATTGGCTCCACGGCCAGGCGCCGTGTGCTCCCCGTTGCCAGTTCCCTCAGGTAGCACGCTTGCCTCCCATCTCCGGGAGCCCCGGCCACCGGGATCGCTTCTGCCGTGCGGAACACCAGAAAGCGCCCGTCAGGGCTGGGTTCGCAGCGCGAGATGGATGTCGGATCCGGAGGCGGCGACGCCGGGGGCTCAATCCATCCGGACAAGGGGCGGACGCCTGACAACTCGGTCCAGATGTGGACCTCGCTTTGGAACTCGATTCCGGGTCGTCTCTCCAGGACCACGAGGCGTCTCCCGTCGTCACTCCATGCGATCTGGTCAAATTGCCTCAACGGCTGTTCAGGCAAGATGCGTTCTGCGGTCGCCGTTTCGACGTCGTAAATCCAGATGCCGCGCCGGTTGGGGCCTCCTCGGAAATCCAGGTGGAAGGCCAGACGGCGCCCATCCGCGCTCAGAGAGAAATCCAGCGGATGCCACACAGCGCTCATTTCTTCCGAGGGAGGCTCGGACAATCCCACCCGGGTATAGGTCGCATCGCGGCGACGCCAGACCATCAGGGAGGTCCACCCATTGCCTCCGGGGAAATATTGGGACGCGGGGTTCCGAAAGACGACGACCTCCGCATCCCGGCTGACCTGATGCTCCACGGGAGAATCGCTCGACGGGTCCGCAGCAAGCGCCCGGGAATCACCGGTCTCGATGGCGTAACTGATCACCAAGGATTGGTTCCCGCTTCCGCTCCAGGCCACCAGGTCCGTGGCCAGGGAGTTGAAAACGACATTCAGGCCATCCGCCGACAACGAAGCGTTCCATGAGGGGCCATCCGCAGGAACAGGTCCCGCCTCCCAATGTCGCCTGGAAATGAGGGTGGTGGTTCCAGCCGCGATGTCCCGGAGGAAAATATTGCCCTCCGGTGGCGCCATGAAGATCGTTGCCTGGCCGGAAAAGACCGCCCGCTCTCCATCCGCCGATACGGAATAGGCCACCGTGGTCCCCAGGGGATACGACCCCATTCCTGTGCTTACCAGTTCCGTTGTCCTTGATTCCCGGTCCCACCGGTAGAGGTTCAAACCCCAGTTTTCAAGCGCGTTGGTCACCAGATTCCGGGCATCGCTGACGAAGAACACATAGCGCCCATCCCGGGCGAAGATCGGGCTCCCCGACACGCCGTCGGGCGCCGTCAGGCCGGCCCGCGGCTGAAGACCCAGCGTCACGGGTACCAGCCCGCCACCAATCAGCGGCGCCACGCCAGCAATTCCGGCCAGGAAGGCGGCCGCGACCGACGGGAGCGGCGATCGCCTTGTGGGCGGATGGGCGCGGACCGCCCGGCGGATTCCGCATCGGAGTTTGGTCACGTCCTGGAAGATGGTCACGAAGCCTTTGGTTTTCAACTGTAGATTTGCAGTTGAGAATTTAACAGGCATCCGCGGGCTCGATGATCGTGGAGAGCCTGAATGGGTCCGATCCGAAACATTGAATCCTCAGCGAGGATTCGCCGGTTGCACGTCGGCCTGCACCGAAAACGGCGGAGGGCCGCCGTGCTCCATGGGCCGTGCGCACCGGGGGCCCGCGTCAGGGCAGGGGGAGGGAGGCCGTGGACGCCGAGGCCGTATCCGCCCGCTCGGCAAGTGAGGCGACGATCGCCGACGTCGTGCGCGGCACGGTCCCTGAAAACCGCTCCTGTCCGTTGATCCAGACATGGACCGGCTGATCAAGGTCGAGCAAACGGTCCGACAGCCGGAGGCGGATGCCGTCCGGCACATCCCCCTCCAGACGCACCGTCTGTCCGTCCAAGACGGCGACGATCTTGTGGCCGGCGCTCACCGGGGCATCGGCGGCGACCTGCAGCCAGTAGAAACGCCGGTGCACCACGTCGTCCTGAAACCAGACAATGCGCCGCGGCCAGGGCTGTCGCTGGTGGGCCGCCATCCAGGGGAGCGCCTCGGCATCCCTTTTCTGCATCCAGTGCCCAAGCCCCTCATAGATCCGGGTCAGGTGCACATACCCGGCCGGATCCTCCTGCTGGAGGCGGTCGAGCTCCGCCGCGCGATCCCGGGCGACCTGGTTGCGGTTGTAGGCCCGGTCCTCGGCGCCCATGAAGAGGGCAAACGGCAGGTTGCGGAGCCCCAGGAGCGAGGCCTCGTTGGGATGGCCGGCCATCATCGCGGCCGCGGCAAAACGGTCGGCCATGCGGGGGGCGAGTTGCCATACCCCGTCGCCACCCGCCGAGTAACCCATGAGATAAACGCGATTGGGATCCACCCCGCGTACGGCGACATAGTTGTCAATGAGCCTCTGAAACAACGGGTCAATGTGAGACTCATGCCAGAGATTCCAGGTGTCGGTCGGGGCCCGGGGCGCCACATAGATGCCTTCGGCGGGTTCATAGAGGCGACCCTGATTTTGCCACTGGCGGTCGTTCACCTCGGGGGGTGCGTTGCCACCCCCATGCAGGGAAATCCAAAGGCTGCGCCCGCCGGCGGGGGCGTCGCCAAAGGTGTGTTCCGTCCAGCGCAGCGTCTGATCCCCAAAGGTGAACCGCCGCTGCTCCACCTCCTCCCGACGTTCCACCGCCAGCCGGCTCAGGAGGTCTGTGGCCACCAGAGAGGTCACCCGCTCCGCTTCGACCTTCGTCAGGGGCAGGTCCAGCTCGGGCGCATTCGCGGGACGGGACCCCACCGGACGCTCCAGCCAGGTGCGGGCCGCATCCACAGCGGCGGTGGCCGGCATGAGGTCAGGCCAGATGGCATCCACCGTTGGGTTCCCCTCCGGTAGCGGACCGAACGGCATCTCGCGCGCCTCCTCTCCGACCGTGAAGCGCAGCCAGCCCTGGTCTCCCGGCTGGAGATGAAAGCGCGGCATGTCGTTGAGATCTGCGGTGCCGGATCGCGTGGAATCCAGTGCGCAGCTGCGGCGGACACCGTCCAAAACGCACACCTTTGCGGCGATCCGCTCCCCGCCCGGACGGTCCCAGAGGCGTACGCCAAGACGGGCGGCCGGCGCCGGAGGCTGGCGGGACGCGGCGTAGCGTTCCGTGACATTGACCGCGGCGACCGACTCGTTGCCACGCGACCAGACCATGGGGAATGTCAGGCCCTGCCGCTTCCAGGACGTGGCGTAGATCGCGTGGCGTGGCTGGCCGGCAATCGCCTCGGCGGCATCGCCCACAAACCAGCCGCGGTTCAATCCGGCCGCGTCATATTCATCCGCGCCGGTGAACTGCCAGTCGCCGTACCAGATTTCCACCCAGGTGTGGTTGCCGCGACCGTTGGCCCAGAGCGGCGTGCCCACGGCGCGTGCGGGAATGCCCACGGAACGGCACGCCTCCACCAGGATGATGGAGAGTCCGGTGCAGGTCGCCTTCCCGAGTTCCATGGACTCGCGCAGGCTCTGGTGCGGACGTTTGCGACCGGTGTGATAGTGCACCTGAATCCGGTCAAAAAGCTGCCGATTCAAGGCCTGGGCCGCCTCGATGGCCGTCTTTGAGCCCTGCACCAGCTCGCGGGTGAGAGCCATGAGCTGCGGACGCCATGGGTCCCGTGGTTCGTTGAAGACTGCGTAGGGCAGCACATCGTTGAGAAAGAGGTCCTCCGGGACGGTAGAGGCCCACGGGAACTCGTGCCGCGCCTGGAATGCAAGGTCCAGGTTCTCGGTGAGGAACGCTGCCGTAAGGGATTCCCGGTCGCCCGGAGGCATGTGGTCCACGAGGAACTGGGCCGCCCGGACTCCGGCGTCGCCATGACGCGCACGGGCCGCATTGAGAAATTCATCCACCGGAGTGGCCAGCACCGTGCCGGCGATCGCACAAAGACCCAGAAGCCATCGCATCGGCCCAAGGTCTCCGGAAACAGCGCCCGGGTCAAAAGCACGATCCGCTCCCAACGGTTTTGATCGCCGGGAGGGTTCGGTCTTCATCGGGGACGTTTCACGGAAGTGAACGTCACCGTCAGGGGTTCCGGCCGGTTCGGAATGTCCGCCACGAAAAGATCGGTGTCCTGAATCCACGTGCCGCCGGCCTCCCGTCCGTTGATTCGGAAGCGCACGGCGCGCTGCACGCCCCGGAGGATCAGGCGCCAGGTGGTTACCGCGGTGGGGAACGGCCCCTCGGATTCCCCGAATTCGAGCTGAAAGCTTCGCCCCGCGGTCCGGCTGCGAAGGCGTCGGCGCAGGCACACGCCGGTTTCGTAGTTGTTGGAACATCCGTCGTCCTCGTACCACGTGCATTCCCCGGAGGCCCCAGGCCAGCAATGGAGGAAGACCATCGGGTCCAGGCGGGACGGCATGCAGGGTTCCGGGCGGGTCATGGGCACCATCCCGCCAGCCCGCACAAACAGCGGAAGGACTTCCAGGGGCGCCTCGGCGACCACGTGGTGACCTCCCTGGAATCCCTCGCCGGTCCAAAAGTCATACCAGAGATCGTTGGGCAGGTACACCGACCGCGCCCGGGCGCCCTGACGGAGGACCGGGGCCACCAGGAGGTCGCGTCCCAGCAGGAACTGGTCGCCGCAGGCGACGGCGACCGGATCGTTGGGGTAGTGCCAGAGCAGCGGCCGCATGATTGGCACCCCCGAAGCGTGGGCTTCCGCGAACAGACCCTCCAGCAGGGGCAGCAGTTGGTAGCGCAGCTGGAGATAGCGACGGGAGATTTCCTCAACCTCCGGGCCGAACGCCCAGGGCTCCTGCGGCACGGTCCCCAGATTGGTGTGGCTGCGGAAGAACGGGGTGAAGGCGGCGAACTGGAGCCAGCGCGCGAACAGCTCCGGCGTGGCGTTGTCGAGGAAGCCGCCCACGTCGCTGCCGCAGAAGGCGACGCCGCTCAGCGAGAGGTTGAGCAGCATTTGCACGGCGTCGTTGAGGTGATCCCAGTGTGACGAGTTGTCGCCGGTCCAGACCAGGGCATGGCGCTGGATGCCGGCGTAGCCGGCGCGCGAGATGATGAACGGTCGTTCGTCCGGACGGTGGCGTCGGGCGCCTTCCTGCGACGCCCTGGCCATCTCCATGCCGTAAACATTGTGGACTTCGGCATGGCGACGCGGACCGGCGTCGGTGCGGTGCTGGCAGCGCGGGTCGAGGGTTTTGTCCGGCCGCGCAAAATTCGCCGGCTCGTTCATGTCGTTCCAGAACCCCGCCACGCCGACGCGCTGGAGCGCGGCCTGCTCGTCACCCCACCAACGTCGGGTGGTTTCGTTGAGGAAGTCGGGAAAGCGGGACGTTCCCGGCCACACCCGGCCCAGGAAATCCCGGTTGCCTGCCGGCACCTTCACAAAGGTTCCAGCTGCGGCGCCCCGCCGCAGCACGGGGAAGCGCCGGTCATGCTTCACGCCGGGATCCACGATCGTCACCACCCGGAATCCCTGCCGGGACAACGCCCGCATCAGCGTCGCCGGCCGGGCGAACGACCGGCCGAAGGTGAACACGCGAAAGGCGTCCATGTGATGGATGTCGAGGTGGATCGCGTCGCACGGCAGCCGCCGCCTTCGAAATTCGCCGGCCACCTCCCGGACGCGCGCCGCCGACTCATAGCTGTAGCGGGATTGGTGGTACCCCAAAGCCCACCGTGGGGGCAGGGGCATGCGCCCGGTGAGTTGCGTGTAGCGGTGCAGGACCTGCGGCACCCCGGGACCAAGGAACAGGTACAGATCCAGTTCGCCCGAGGCGGCGCGCAGGGTCCACCGGAGCGGATTGCTTTGCCCGAGGTCCCAGTACTGGCGGGCCGGGTTGTCCCAAAACAGCCCTGCGGCACGGCCGTCGCGCAACGACACCGCAAACGGAATGGACACATAGAGCTGGCGGAGCCCGGGATGAATGGCGGGGGCGTGGCCCAGGACATCGGTGTTCCAAAAATCACGGGCCAAACCGCGCCGGTTGAAGGTGCCGGTGGTTTCCCCGAGACCGAAGAGGGATTCCCCGTCCACCAATTCAAGCGTCAGCTGCGCCTCCCGCCCGGCGAATGCCGTGCAACCGGCGGTCGCCGTGAACACCCGGATTCCCGTCGGATCCGACACCTCCCACGCCCCGGTCTTCTGCTGGTATTTGAAGGTTCCGGCAGGCGTCTGGAGGCTCATTGAGGTGCCCGTCCTGCGAATGCGGACTTCCGGTGCCGGCCATTCCGAAGGCCGCACAGCCCAGGAGCAGGTCCTGGAAAATCGGCGTCCCCGAACGGCACGAATCCTGAACAGATCCGGGGCCAGGGCACTGACCTGGAGAACGGCCTCCGGGCTCCTGAGCAACAAGGAGTCCGCGTGTTCCCCAACGGGCAGCAGGCCGGCCAGGGGCGTCGGGGTTTGGGCTTTGGGCATGGCGATGGCGGGGACGGCGCGGCGACCGTAGGGAGATGCCCGGAGGCCGGCAAGTCATGGGCGGGCCCGTGCGATCGGACTCGCCCGCACGGCTGGTTGGTGTCCAATGCCCCGCGATGCCCGCCCCGTTCGGTCCTCAATTCCTGCGATGGCTGCTGGCGCTGGTCCTGGTGGCCGGCGATCCGTTCGCTGCGGAGGATGCCCCCACGGAGCTGTCGTTCGCGCAGTGGGAGGCCGCGTGCCTGCGACTGCCCATGAATCGCGAGCTCGGCAAACGGCGCCCGCCCCGGGCCGCATTGCCCCTGTCCACGATGGCGCCGCTCAACGCGGCGCTCGACGCCTTCTTTGCCGCAACCACCAACGGTCCCATGGCCTCCGCAAAGGCGTGGGTCGGATCCGTTCCGCGCCGTGACACCTTCTTCAACGTGGGACGCTCCTGGTTCGGTCCAAACCCGATTCCCTTCGAACCCTTTGCCCAGCGACTGAGCCTGGCGCCAGGGGATCGCGTCTTCCTGATGGGCGATCTCCACGGCGACATCCGATCGCTGCTCGCGGTGCTGCGTCGCCTTCAGGAACTCGGATGGCTGGACGGGTTCCGGGTGAGTGCCCCGGGGCGGCATCTGGTCTTCCTGGGGGACTACACCGATCGTGGCCAGTATGGGATCGAGGTGATCTACACCCTGTTGCGTCTGAAGAACGCCAATCCGGGAACGGTGCATCTGGTTCGGGGAAACCATGAAGACCTCAACCTGGTCAGCCGCTACGGATTCCTCGCCGAGGGTGAATGGAAATACGGGCGGTCGTTCGATCCCAATCCCATCCTCCGCGCCTACGACTTCCTGCCCGTGGTGCTCTATGTCGGCACCGGGAACGACTTCATCCAGGCCTGCCATGGCGGCATGGAACCTGGCTTTGATCCCCGGCCCCTGCTGGCCGCCCCTCCCGACCACGCTTTCCGGCTGCTGGGTCCCCTGCGGCAGGCGACGGCCCTGCGGTCGGAGCCTCCGTGGCTGGATCTGGATCCGGCGTCGGCCACCACGGCTGCCCGCGAGTTCCTCGACTTCACTCCGGAGGCACCCACGAGTCCGTCCGTGGTGGGATTCCTGTGGAATGACTTCACCCTGTTCGCCGACGAACCGGCATTCCTGCGCAACCCCGACCGCGCCTACGTTTACGGATCCCGTGCGGTGGCGTCCCTGATGTCCCATGCCAGCCGTGATGGGCCCCGGCTTCGGGCGGTGATCCGCGCCCATCAGCACACGGCCACCCTGAATCCCATGATGCGCCGATTGCTGGCCTCCCGGGGACTGTACCGTCACTGGCAGGAGGAACGGTCCGGTCCGGCGCTCCAGTCCACGGCCGCGGCACTGGCGTCGGCACTCGAGTCGGGGTCGCGTCGGTCCATTCCGGAGCATTCCGTTTGGACGCTGAATGTCTCACCCGACAGCGTGTACGGACTGGGGTGCGGGTTCGGCACCGCGACGTTTGCGGTCCTGAATCTTGACGGAGCCTTCGAAGACTGGCGCCTGGACGTGGAAACCGTGGACGTGGTGCCGCAAAACGGGGAACGCCGGTAGCCGGCCGGTGGAAAGGGTGCCCATCAGGGCGGTGGCGCTCCGGACTGCGAGCCGGCATGACGGATGTCCTTCGCCTCGTAGAGGTACACGACATCCTCGGCGATGTTTTTCGCGTGATCGGCGATCCGTTCGAGGGCTTTGCTGATGGCCATGAGGTTGAGGCTGCGGTTGGTGGTGCCCGGGTCGGTGATCATGCAGCCCGCCAGCTCCCGGTAGAGCTGCTTGTTGAGCGCATCCACTTCGCGATCCCTGGGAATGACCCCGCGGGCCAGGGCGGGATCGCGGGCCACGAAGGCCTGCAGGGCGTCGTTGAGCATGCCTCGGGTGAGCTGGGCCATGCGGGGAAGGTCCACGTACGGCTTCAATTGCGGTTCCTGGCTCAGTTCAATGGAGCGCCGGGCAATGGTGGTGGCCTCGTCCCCCACCCGCTCCAGGTCGCGGGCAATCTTGGTCGTCGTGACGATGAGCCGCAGCTGGGTTGCCAGCGGCGCCTTGGACAGCAGTCGGATCGCCTCTTCGTCAATCGCCTTTTCCAGCTGGTCAATCGCATCGTCCTCCTCGCGGACCCTTCGGGCGGCATCGTCGTCCCGCGCGATCAGGGCGTCCATCGCGCGGGCCACCGAGGCTTCGGCGCGGCTGGCCATGGCGAGCAGGCGCTCCCGAAGGCTTTGAAGTTCCACCTCAAAATGGGTCATCAGAGTGCGGGTCCGGGCGCAGGATCGCGCCGGAGCCCGGACCAACGTCGGGGCTTTGGGAGCCTTTGGAAATCCCCGACATGAAGGATGGGAACGGCGGCCGGCACGCGGGTTCCGGGCCGGGGCGACGCGGCCGTGCTTGGTGCCGCGGGATCACCCCGCTAGGCTTGCCGCCGACGTGATGTTGCCCGAAGAGATCCGGCGCCGGCGGACGTTTGCGATCATTTCGCACCCCGATGCCGGGAAGACGACGCTGACAGAGAAACTGCTGCTGTATGGCGGGGCGGTGCAGCTGGCCGGCTCCGTGACCGCCCGGCGCAACCAGAGGGCCACGACCTCGGACTGGATGGAACTCGAAAAGAAGCGGGGCATTTCCATCAGCTCCACGGTCCTCCAGTTCGAGTACGCCGGCTATTGCGTCAACCTGCTCGACACCCCGGGCCACAAGGATTTCTCCGAAGACACCTACCGGGTGCTGACCGCCGTGGACGCGGTGATCATGGTCATTGATGCAGGCAAGGGGGTGGAGGCGCAGACGCGGAAGCTGTTCGAGGTGTGCGCCCGGCGCGGCGTGCCGATCTTCACATTCATGAACAAGCTGGACCGCCCGGCCCGTGACCCGATCGGCCTGATGGACGAGCTCGAGTCCGTGCTCGGTATTCGTTCGGTTGCGATGAACTGGCCGCTGGGAAGCGGGGCGGAATTTCGCGGGGTGTACGACCGGGTGGCGCGTGAGGTGCATCTGTATGAGCGGACGGCCGGCGGACGCCATCGGGCGGCGGTGCAGGTGACGGGGTTGGACGATCCCCGGGTCGCCGGGGTGCTGGAGCCGGAGGTGTATGCGCAAGTCCGGGAACAGATCGAGATGATCGAGATGGCGGGGGCGGCGTTGGATCCGGAGCAGGTCCTTGCCGGCCGGCTGACCCCGGTGTTTTTCGGATCCGGGGTGAACAACTTCGGGGTGCAGCTGCTGCTCGACAGTTTCCTGCGCCAGTCGCCGCCTCCCCAGGGGCGTCCGGTCCGCCGGATCGCTCCGGCCGACCCCGTCGCGGAGTGACCCGCCTGAGGCCGACGCGGTCCGTGTACATGGGAGTCCCCACGAGCCGGACTCGCGGATGCGCGGACGGTTCGGCAGGAGCCTCGCCCCAGCGGGTAACGGCCTCGCCCCACCAGGGTAGACCCGCAGTCCTTCAGACCGCACATCAGTTCCCCAACCCGGTGGGGCAACGCTCCGCGGAGCCGTCCGCGTGTGGGGTTGCCAAAGGCCCGGCTCGCGGCGACACGTACGGTTCATGGGGAGCCTCACCCCACCTGCGCATATCCCGCGGGGCGGGACCCCCATCGGGACCTGAGGCCTTTCATGCCTTTGTGGGTCTACTTCGTTGAAGGGCGGCGAGAGTCCTCCGGTCCGGGCGGCAGCTCGACACCGATTCAAAGCCGGGGCAGGGTCTCGGGCCGTGACCATTTATGTGATCAACGGTCCGAACCTCAACCTGCTCGGAACCCGCCAGCCGGAAATCTACGGCCGGATAACCCTGCCGGAGATTGAGGCGGGGATGAGGGTCCGCGCCCGGGAACTGGCCGTGGAACTCGAATTCCACCAGAGCAACCACGAGGGGGACCTGGTGGACTGGATCCAGAAGGCCCGGGAGACCGCTGCGGCCGTGGTGCTCAACGCGGCGGCCTACACGCACACGAGCGTCGCCCTTCGGGACGCCATCGCCGCCTCCGGAATCCCCGTGATTGAAGTCCACCTGTCCAACATCCACGCCCGGGAGTCGTTCCGGCACCGCTCGCTCATCGCGCCGGTGTGTCACGGTCAGATTTGCGGCTTCGGGGCCGATTCGTACCGGCTTGGACTGGACGCCGCCGTCTCCGTGGCCCGCTCCGGGGCGTCCGGTTCCCCCGGTTCGTCGTGACCCGGCGTGCTTGCCTCCCGGAGTGGTGATGCCAAGCTCCGCCCGACATGACATCTCCTGTGACCAAACCACGCATCGTTGCCTGGATGAAACCTTCCTGCGGCTGGAGCCAGGGGGTTCGCGCCGTGCTGAACAAATACAACCTGCCCTTCGAGGACCGCGACATCATCAACAACCCGGATTTCTACCAGGAGATGGTCGAAAAGACCGGCCAGATGCTGCAGCCCTCCCTGGAGGTCAACGGTCAGATCCTTGCCGATGTCAGCGGCGAGGAGGTGGAGCGATGGCTGCTCCAGCAGGGTCTCGTCTCGCCCAACAGCACGGTGCCCCCGGTCCCGATCAACCAGCCCTGCGCCCACGAGGTCCCGGGCGCTCCTGCAGACGTCGGGTTTCGTCGTTGACGGCATGGCCGCCGAGGAGTCCCAGCGGCAGCAGCGGCTCCCCGGGGGGTTCCGGATCCGTTCCGCAACGGTGGGCGACACCCCGGTCATCCACCGGTTCATTCATGCTCTGGCTGCCTACGAGCGGCTCTCGCAGGAGTGCGTCGCCACCGAGGAAGGGCTCCGCGCCACCGTGTTTGGCGAGTCTCCTGCCGCCGAGGTGGTGTTGGGGGAATGGGATGGGACGCCGGTGGGCATGGCCCTTTTTTTCACGAATTACTCCACATTCCTGGCCAGGCCGGGGATCTACATGGAGGACCTTTTCGTGCTCCCGGAATTCCGGGGTCGTGGGTTTGGAAAGGCGCTCCTCCTCCACGTGGGCCGGCTGGCGCGGCAGCGCGGATGCGGGCGCTTCGACTGGGCGGTGCTGAAGTGGAACACCCCCAGCATTGAGTTCTACCGATCCCTGGGGGCGGTGCCGCTCGACGAATGGACCGTGATGCGGCTTGCGGGCGATGCCCTGGCCCGTTTGCCTGACCCGGGTGAACCGACGAAATCCTGACGGACCCGCATGACTCCAGAGGCGCATCGTCACCTCGCCCGTGTGGATCCTGTGATGCGCCGGCTCATCCGGAAGGTGGGTCCGTGTCCGCTCAAGCCCGACCGGCGGACCCCGTACGAGGCCCTCGTGTCGGCGGTGGCCCACCAGCAGCTCAATGGCGTCGCAGCAGGCACGATCCTGCGCCGTTTCCGCGCCCTGTTCGACGGACGGGGCTTTCCCAGGCCCGATGCGGTGGCCGCGGTGGCCGATGCGCCGATTCGCGCCGCCGGATTTTCGAGGGCCAAGCTGGCCGCCATCCGCGATTTGAGCGCGCGGGCGATGAATGGACGCCTCCCCTCGCGTCGGGTGCTGGCCCGTTGGGACGATGAACGGATCATCGCCTGTCTCACGGAATGCCGCGGCGTCGGACGCTGGACCGTCGAGATGTTCCTCATGTTCGGGCTGGCACGGCCGGATGTCCTCCCCGTGGACGATTTCGGAGTGCGCAACGGATTTCGGATCGCCTACGGCCGGCCGGAGATGCCGGCACCGGATGCGTTGGCGGCGCACGCGGAGCGGTGGCGTCCGCACCGGACGACCGCCAGTTGGTACCTGTGGCGCGCCGCGGACCTGTCGCGTTGACCGGACTTCCACAGTTCCCGCCTATGGGAATGGACGGAGAGCCTCCGCGGACCGGGGGCGCCCGAATCGCAGGTACAGCGCGGGCAGGATGAGAAGGTCCAGCGGCAGCGAGGTGAGGAGTCCGCACAGGATCACCGTGGCCATCGGGCTCTGAATCTCGCTGCCGGGCCGGCCCGCGCCGAGGGCGAGGGGGATGAGGGCGAGGGCCGCCGCCAGCGCCGTCATGGTGATTGGAGCCAGCCGCTCCAGCGCCCCCTGCGTGACCGCCTCCCGGAAATTCCCCACGCCTTCGCGCCGCTGGAGGTGATGGATGTGGGTCAGGAGCATGATTCCGTTGCGGGTGCTGATCCCGAAGACCGTGATGAAGCCAATCATCGAGGCGACGTTCAGCACGCCGCCGGTCAGGGCGACTCCGGCGACGGCACCGATCAGGCACAGCGGCAGATTCAGCATCACGATCGCGGCGTCCCGGGCGCCTCCCAGCACCGTGGCCAGCAGGAGCACCACTGCCCCGACGACGGCGCCCCCCACCACCAGGAGCCTCCGTTGTGCCGACGCGGCACTCTCAAACTGCCCGCCGAATTCCACCCGGTACCCGGGCAGGGATGCCAGCAGCGGCTCCACCCTCCGGCGCAGATCCTCGACAACTCCGGTGACATCGCGGCCGGCGACGTTGCAGGACACCACCAGCTTGCGCTCGAGTTGCTCGCGACCGATTACGTTGGGCCCGGTGTCCCGTACGAGGTCGGCGAGGGTGGACAGCGGGACATAGGCGCCGCTGGGGGTCCGGACCAGGAGGTCGCCCAGTTCGTCCACGGCCATGGGCATGCCATCGGTCTCCAGACGCAGGGTGAGGTCCACTGCGCGCTGATCCTCCAGGATTCGGGTGACGGTGATTCCCCGGACTGCCGCTTCGAGGGTCCGCGCAACCTCGCGGATTGTGAGCCCGTGACGGGCAAGGGCCGCGCGGTCAAATCGCGCCCGCAGATTGGGGATGTCGGCCTGGGGTTCGACCGAAAGGTCCACCACGCCAGGAACGTCATGGACCGCAGTTTCGACACGGGCGGCGAGGTCACGGAGCGGACGCAGTCCGGGGCCGAAGAGCTTGATGGCAATGGCAGCGCGCGTTCCGGAGAGCATGTGGTCCATCCGGTGCGAGATCGGCTGACCGATCGAAAAACTCATTCCAGGAACCGCGGACAACGACTCCCGGAGGTCTTCCAGAAACGCCTGTTTTGAGCGGCCCCCCGGGCGCAGCGAGACGTCCAATTCCGAGGATTCGACGCCCTGCGCATGTTCATCGCGTTCGGCACGTCCGGTGCGCCGCGTCACCGATGCCACCTCGGGATGTTCCAGCAGGACCCGCTCCGCAAGCTGTGCGATGCGGCCTGATTCGTCGAGGCTCGTTCCCGGGATGGTGACGGCGCTGATGGTGAGCGTGCCTTCATTGAAGTCGGGCAGGAAGCCGCGCCCGAACTGCGGCAGGACCGCCAGCGCCACCACCAGAAGCGCCATCGTCGGGATCGGAACCGCCCACGGGTGATTGAGGACCGGTGTCAGCACCCGGCCGTAGGCCCGTTTCATGGTGCGAACGACCCGGGGTTCATGGGCGGTCTCCACCGCGCGGCTTCGTGGGAGCAGCAGGAGACACAGGGCCGGTGTCACGGTGACGGCGACCAGCAGCGAGGCGCCAAGGGCGGTCAGATAGGCGGTGCCCAGCGGACGCAGCAGCCGCCCCTCGATGCCTTCAAGGAAGAACACGGGAACGAACACGAGTGCAATGATCGCGGTGGCGAAGACGATCGAACTGCGGATCTCGATGCTGGCGTCCAGCACCACCCGCAGCACGGCGCGGCGCGCGGATTCCGGCAGGGCGGTATTCTCCCGCAGCCGCCGGAACACGTTCTCCACGTCAATCACCGCGTCGTCCACCAGCGCCCCGATGGCGATGGCCATGCCGCCGAGGGTCATCGTGTTGATCGTCGCGCCCGACAGGTCGAGCGCCACGACGGCGGCCGCCAGCGACAGGGGAATCGCGACCACGCTGATCACCGTCGCCCGAAGGCTTCCCAGAAATGCGAGGATGACGAGGACCACGAAGAAGATGCCCTCGGACAACGCCTTGCGGACGTTGTCCACCGCCACCTGGATGAAATCCGCCTGCCGAAAAACGTGGCGGTGCAGGGTGACTCCCTCCGGCAACCGGGTCGCGAGATCATCCAGCACCAAGTCCAGGCGGCGGGTGAGCTCCAGTGTATTGGCGCCCGGTTGCTTCTGGAGGCCCAGGACCACCGCCTCGCGGCCATTGAGCGCCGCATCTCCCCGGCGCGGGGCGTTGCCGATGCGCACCCCGCCAAGATCCCCAACCGTCAGGGGCACGCCGTCCAGGGACCGGACCACTGTGGCAGCGATGTCGTTGGACGTACGCATGCGTCCGACGCCGGTGACCAGCCACTCGATGTTCCGCTGGGGGATGACCCCCGCCGGCGCGTTGAGGTTGGCGCTGGCGAGGGCGTCGGCCACCTCGGCCAGGGAAACCCCACGCGCCACGAGCCGGTCCGGCGACAGCGCCACCTGATGCTGCTTCTGGGCGCCCCCGATCGCGATGACTTGCGACACTCCCGGAACCGAAAGCAGGCGGCGACGAATCACCGTTTCGGCATACGTCCGCAATTCGCGGGGCGGCACGGTGTCGGATGTCAGGGCGAGGAACAGGATCTCGCCCATGATGGAGGACGTGGGGGCGATGATCGGACGGTCCACCTCCGCGGGAAGATCCGCCGACGCCAGGGCCACCCGCTCGCTTACCACCTGCCGGGCCGCCCGGAGATCCGTCCCCCAGGCAAACTCGGCCCAGAGGATGGACAATCCGGTGGTCGAAGCCGACCGGACCCGTCGGACGCCCGGCGCGCCATTGATTGAGGTCTCCAACGGGATGGTGACCTGGACCTCAGCCTCATCCGCAGCCATCCCGCCGGCTTCGGTGAGGACGGTGACGGTAGGGGCGGTGAGGTCCGGGAAGACGTCCACGGGCATCCGCAGTGCCGAATTGCCGCCGACGACGAGCAGGACCAGCGCCAGGAAGAGCACGGCGGTCCGGTGGCGCAGCGCCCAATGAATCAGGGAGTCCATGGGGATGGTCAGTGGACATGTCCCTCGGCCGGGACCTCCGTGCTGGCCCCCGAGAGGCGCACGAGGTTGGCACCGGCGACCACCACCCGTTCACCGGACCGAAGTCCCGAAAGGACCTCAACCTGATTGCCGTCGCGGAGCCCCAGCACCAGCTCGCGCCGCTCAAAGGTCTCGCCGGCGACCTGCACAAAGGCGACCGGCTGGCCCCCATCTTCGACGATGGCGGCATCCGGAATCGCCAGGCGCAGGGCGGCGTCCTGGGATGCGAGCAGCGCGTTGAGGTGCTCCCCGATCCGGAAGCGCCCGTCGGGATTCGGCAGCTCGTAGACAAAGGTCACGGTGTGGGTGGAGGCGTCCACCAGCGGACTGGCGAACACCAGCCGGCCGCCCGCCGTCGCCACGGAGAGAAACTCACCCCGGCGTCCGGGCGATTCCAGCAGCGCATCCGGATCCGCACCGAGCCGTTGAACCGCGGACTCCGGAATCCGGGCTTCGATCCGGATGCGTCCGGATTCGAGCAGCGTGAACAACACCTGGTCGGCAGGGACGTACTGACCGGGAGCTGCCGACGGACCCGCGACGACGCGGCCGCTGATGGGGGCACGAAGCTCCTGGAGGGGAATTTCGCCGGCCGGATCGGCACCGGACCGATAGCTGGTCCGTGTCGCGAGCGTGGCTTCCAGGCGTGCGACGGCGGCCTCGTAACCGAGTTGGGCCAGTTCCAGATCCTGACGCGACTCGATACCCAGCTCCACCAGTCGCCGTACGCGATCCAGGTTGCGCCGGGCCTGGGCCACCGAAAGCTTCGCATCCGCGATCTGGCCTTCGATTTCCCCGAGTTTTGCCGTGGCCTCCGAGAACGCCGGACGAAGCCGGCCGAGGATCTGGCCGGCGGTGACGGATTCCCCAAGCGTGGGTGGAATGTCGTTCGAAGGCGACAGGAAGGTTCCGGGAAACGGGGCGGACACGTGGGCGGTGGCCCCGGGCGGGGCGGTCACGGTGCCCGCCGCGCGCACACGTGACACCAGGCGTTGCGGGACCACCGGAGCCGTGCGAATTCCCAGCTGCCACTGGCGTTCCTTGGACACCAGGATGCCTTCAAGGGGGGGCGGTTGCGGGGCGGCTTCAGCGTTCTCGGCATCGGCATGCACCCGAACAGGCCCAAAACTGAGGGTGCTTTTCTGGTCGCGCGAGCCGGCCAGCAACAGGCCCCGCCAGTCGCCGGCTTTCGGGAACACCAACGCGTGCGAATAGACTCCAGGCTGCACGGGGCTGAGATCCGGAGACTCCACCAGGGTGTCGCCCAAGCGGAACTGGTACCGGACGTTCGAGCCCTCCCAAGGGATGCCGGACGGCAGTTTGGAGAGATGTCCGACCAGCTGGGCCGCCTGTCCGGCGACCAGCGGTGGATGTTCCAGATAGAACTCCAGGTCCTCCGAGTGAGCGGTCTGTTGGAGTGCCCCCGGCGGCGGAGGCGGCCCCGAAGCAGGATGGCGATGGCATCCGGCGAACAACACACATAGCGCCAGGCCACACAAGCTGCGAGTGGGACGCCGGATCCGCGGGCGCGAGTTTCGGGGCGGCAGCAAGAAATTCATGGTCAACCAAGCGAGGGAGTGGTCGTCCAACGGCACACACGCAGGGAAGGAGCGCCCGGGACGACATCGGGCGTCGTTTCAAGGGGGGTGTGGACTGCGAATGCTCCCGCCGAAGGACGACGAGCCGCAGATCCTCAAACGCAATTCGGAGGGCGGGCGGGCATCACCACTCTGTGGAGAAAGGTCCACGAGGGGTGCAGATGAGGCGGGGCGGTGCCGGGAGGGGGAGGGCGGTGTCCGCACGAATCGGATGCCGAAACCGGCATCTTGAGACCCATGGCGTCCGCGAGGCTCCAGGCGAGGGATGCGGTTGGGGCCTTGGAGGCTCCCGAGTCGGGCACGGCCCTGAGGCATTGGCCATCGGCCGCATCGTGGGGGTCGTGCTCGTGGGGGGATCCAGGGGTCTCGGAACTGCCCCCCATGCTGGAGTGGCAGGGAGCGTGATGCGCGTGCACCACTCCGGCGTGTTCCAGGAGGACGTGCGACGAGGCCGGCAGCCAGAGGGCTGCGAGCAGCAGGACAACCATGGACCTCAGCACCGGCACCAGTCTTTTTATGGACGCGAACTCACGCGGGCGCAAGGCGTGGTAAGAAGCGGCCAGAGTGTTCATCGGGGTGGAGCGGCTTGAGGGCCAAGCCGGGTGGGGAGAGGCAGAGCCGGTTGAAGAACGGACGCCTCGGAATCAGGGGAGCTGGCGCCACCGCCGGACCAGCGGACGCACGAGCACGTTCCTTGCGGCGGGCGGGATCCCTCGAACCCGGGGATGGCACTGCACTTGCGGCACTTGTGGATCTGCCGCCCCAGCCGGCAAAAATTGCAGGAGTGTTGCCTCCGGACCGGTGGCGACTGTGGCAAAAGAGGTTGGGATTCTGCCAAGGCACGGCTGGCTCCCGGATGCTCGTTCAGCGACGCTCGGGCCGAATTCCCTCCTGCCATGTCTGTCGCGAATCCCACCCCTCCTGGGGGTCCTCAACCGACCTCGGAACCGGCTCCCACCACGGCACCTGGCGGCTACATCCTGTGGTTCTCGGAGATCTCCATTCAGGATGTGCCCATCGTGGGCGGAAAGAATGCGTCGCTGGGCGAAATGTACAGGGAACTGGTGCCGCGCGGGGTGAGGGTTCCGGATGGGTTTGCCGTGACCGCTGCGGCGTATCGTGACTTTCTTCGATCGGGTGATCTCGACCGCATCGTGCACCAACAGCTCGCGGAATTGGATACGGCGGACATCCCCGACCTTCGGCGCCGGGGCGCGGCCATCCGCCACGCCATCCTCACGGCTCCGATGCCGCCGGCCCTCGAGTCGGCAATTCTCAACGCCTACCAGCGGTTCGAATCGCCCGACGGTCTTCCGGCGGACGTCGCGGTGCGGAGCAGCGCGACGGCGGAGGACCTCCCGGACGCCAGCTTTGCCGGACAGCAGGAATCCTACCTCAACGTGCAGGGCCATCGCGCCCTGCTGGACACCTGCCGCCGTTGCTTCGCGTCGCTCTTTACCGACCGCGCCATTAGCTACCGGGTGGACAAGGGATTCGAGCACTCCAAGGTGGCGCTCTCGATCGGTGTCCAGCGCATGGTGCGGTCCGACCTGGCCGCTTCGGGCGTGATGTTCACCCTCGACCCCGAAACCGGGTTTCGCGACGCGGTGCTCATCAATGCCGCATACGGCCTCGGCGAGAACGTGGTGCAGGGGGCGGTCAACCCCGACGAATATCACGTCTTCAAGACCACCCTTCGGACCGGGTTCCGTCCGATCCTCAAGAAGCTGGCCGGATCCAAGGAGTTCAAGCTGATCTACGACATTGGGGGCGGGCGCATGGTCAGGAATGTGCCGGTGCCGCCGGGCGACCGGATCCGGTTTGCGCTCGACGATGACGAAATTCTGCAGCTGGCCCGATGGGGGTGCGAAATCGAGGACCACTACGCGGCACGTCGCGGCCGGCCCTCGCCCATGGACATCGAGTGGGCGAAGGACGGCCGGACCGGCGAGTTGTTCATCCTGCAGGCGCGTCCGGAGACCGTCCAGTCACAGCGGCCGGCCGGGGCCATCGAAAGCTTCCGTCTCAAGGAACGCGGGCGGGTGCTGGTGAGCGGACGGAGTATTGGCGAGCGGATCGCCACCGGACCGGTGCGGATCCTTCGGGGGGTCCAGCAGCTCGGAGAGTTCCGCGAAGGGGAGATTCTGGTCTCGGACCGTACCGACCCGGATTGGGAGCCGGTGATGAAGAAGGCGGCGGCCATCGTCACCAACCGGGGCGGACGCACGTGCCATGCGGCCATCGTCAGTCGCGAACTCGGGGTGCCGGCGATCGTGGGCACCGGCACCGCAACCGAGGTGCTGCAGAATGGACAGCCGGTCACCGTGAGTTGTGCGGAGGGAGACACCGGATTCGTGTACGATGGGCCGCTGGCGTATGAAATCGAACGGCGGGAGCCAGCGGCCGCCGCGCGCCCGCGGACCCGCGTCATGATGAACGTCGGGAATCCCGAGGAGTCCTTCGGGCTGTCGCAACTGCCCAGCGACGGGGTCGGGCTCGCCCGTGAGGAATTCATCATTTCCAACAGCATCCGCATCCACCCGCTGGCCCTGGTGAATTATGCATCCCTGGAAGCGGGTCCCATAAAAGAGCAGGTGGACGCGCTGACGGCGGGGTACACGGACAAGCCGGCCTATTTCGTGGACCGGCTCGCGCAAGGCGTCGCAATGATTGCCGCGGCGTTTTACCCGAGGGACGTCATCCTGCGCCTCAGCGATTTCAAGACCAACGAGTATGCCAACCTGATCGGCGGCATGCCGTACGAGCCCACGGAGGAGAATCCCATGCTCGGCTTCCGCGGCGCGAGCCGGTACGACCATCCGCGCTACCAGGCGGGATTCGCGCTGGAGTGTCGGGCGGTGCGACAGGTCCGGGAGGTGATGGGGTTGAGCAACCTCAAGCTCATGATTCCGTTCTGCCGCACCGTGGAGGAGGGGCGGCGGGTGCTCGCGGCGATGGCAACGCACGGCCTGCGGCGTGGCGAGAACGGGCTGGAGGTGTACGTGATGTGCGAGATCCCCAGCAATGTGATCCTTGCGGAGGAGTTCGCGGAACTCTTTGACGGGTTCAGCATCGGATCCAATGACCTGACCCAGTTGATCCTGGGCGTGGACCGGGACAGCGAGATCGTGGCGCCCCTCTTTGACGAGCGAAACGCGGCCGTGCAGCGGATGATTGCGCAGGTGATCGCCGCCTGTCGCCGGAAGGGGCGCAAGATCGGCATCTGCGGCCAGGCGCCGAGTGATTACCCGGAGTTTGCCAGGTTTCTGGTGGCGCAGGGCATTGACAGCATCTCGTTGAATCCCGACACGGTGCTGAAGACCACGCAGGTGATTCTCGACGAGGAACGGCGGCTCGGCATGGCTGGCCGGGCCTGAGGCCGCGCGTCCCGGGAACGCCAGGCCTGCGCACCCCCCACGCCGCCAGAGCGAATCCCCGGGCGCCCCTCGGATCGGCGCCATTGTCCGGTCCGGCCGGGAAACCGTCGTTGACCCGGGTCCGATCGTTTGATAGCTCCCCAACGCGTTCGGGTTGCTGCAACCCGCAGGGCCGGCGTCGGGCACGGCGCCGCCGAACGTTCGCATGTCCCCATCGGATTCCCCGTCCTCCAATCCCCCCGACGCACTGCGGCATCTGGGTTTTGATCTGCTGCACGCCGACCTGCGCTATCTCATGGAGGCGTTCGCGGCAACGCTGGAGCGAATCGGTGAGGCGGCACTGGCCGCCCGGCTCCCGTGGTGCGGCGGGGAGGGGCCGCCAGCCGGCAGGGCACACGGAGTGAACGGGCGCGCGCTGGGGCAGGCGTACTCGATCGCCTTTCAATTGCTGAACATCGTGGAGGAGCGCGCCGCCGCGCAGGTGCGGCGGTTGCGGGAGAAGGAGCTGGGCCCGGCGGCGGAGAAGGGACTTTGGGCGGACAATTTGCGGCAGATGCGGCGGGAGCTGGGTGAGTCCGGATTGCTCGGAGTGCTCGCCTCGGTGCGCGTGGAGCCGGTGCTCACGGCGCATCCGACGGAGGCGAAGCGCGAGACCGTGCGTGAGCGCCACGGTGAGCTCTACCGCCTGATGAACCGCCGCGAGAATGCGGCGTACACACCGCGGGAGCAGGAGCGCCTTCGCCGGTTGATCACCGTCGAACTCGAAAGCCTGTGGCGAACCGGCGAGATCCATGTCACGCGGCCCAGCATCGAGGCGGAGCTCCAAAATGCGTTGCACTACCTTCGGGAGGTTTTTCCGGAGGCATTGGCCCGGGCCCATGTTCATTTGCGGGAGGCTTGGGAGGCGGAGGGTCTCGACGCCGCCCGTCTGGACGCCCTGCCGCCGCTCATGCGGTTCGGCACCTGGATCGGCGGGGACCGCGATGGCCACCCGTTCGTGACCGCGGAGGTCACCCGCGAGGCGCTCCTCGCGCTGCGCCACAATGCACTGCGCGTGCAGCGGCGCGGCCTTGAGGCGCTGGGGCACCATCTCCCATTGAGCGTTCTCTTCCAGAAGGTGCCTGAGGCGCTGATCGCGCAGCGCGATCGTCTCGCCGGCGAACTGGACGGCGCTCCCGGGGTCGCCGTGGACTTCATTCGCGAGCGCAACAAGGAGGAGCCCTGGCGGGAGGTGGCGTTCCTGATGCGCGCGAAGGTGCTCCTGGCCATGGAACATCCGGATGCCGCAGCGGCGTATCAGCAGCCGGAAGCGCTTCTTGCCGACCTCGAAATGCTGGCGGCCTCGCTGGAGGACGTCGGAGGTCATGCGCTGGTTCCACAGTGGATCGTGCCCTTGCGGCGCCAGATCCGTGCGTTTGGATTCCATTCCGCCAGTCTCGATGTCCGCCAGAACTCCGCCTTTCATGAGAAGGCCCTGGCGCAGTTGTTGGCGGCGGCCGGTATGCCAGACGGCGCCGATTTTGCCGCCTGGCCGCTGGAGCGGCGCCGGGAATTGCTGGAGCGGGAGCTGCAATCACCGCGCCCCTTCCTGGCCCCGGGGATGAGTGCCGGAGCGGAGGCCGACGCCGTGATCGCCTGCCACCGCGTGCTTGCGGAGTACCGTGCACGCCATGGCGGCGCGGGACTGGGCGCGCTCATCGTCTCCATGACGCGCCACGTGGAGGATTTGCTGACCGTGTATCTCCTGGCACGCGAGGCCGGTCTTGCGACGTGGACGGAGAAGGGACTGATCTGTCCGATGCCCGTGACGCCCCTGTTCGAGACCATTGCCGACCTTGAGGCGGGCCCTGCGATCAGTGAGGCCTTCCTGAGTCACCCGGTGACCCGCCGGGGACTTGTCGGGGCGGCCGATCCGCCCTCGTTTCAAATGATGGTGGGCTATTCCGATTCCAACAAGGACTGCGGAATCCTGGCCAGCCAGTGGGCCATTCATCGTGCGCAGGACCGGCTGGCGGCACTGGCGGAGCGCCACGGACTGCGTCCGGTTTTTTTCCACGGTCGCGGCGGCACCGTGGGGCGTGGAGCGGGGCCGACGCATTGGTTCATGGAGGCCATGCCCCATGGTGCCCTCAGCGGCCATTTGCGCATGACCGAGCAGGGAGAGACGATTGCGCAAAAGTACGCCCACATGAATTCGGCAGTGTACAATGTCGAGCTGCTGATTGCCTCGGCGGCGTCCACCACCGCACGGCACCGGCGGGGTCCCGCACCCAGTGAATCCCTGGCGCCGGTGATGGACCGGCTGGCGGAATGGAGTCGCGAGGCCTATCGGGGTTTGCTTCAGCAGGAGGGCTTCATGACCTTTTTCCGGTTGGCGACCCCGATTGACGCGCTGGAAAACGCACGCATTGGGTCACGCCCGGCCCGGCGCACCGGTCAGGCCGCACTGGAGGATCTTCGGGCCATTCCCTGGGTGTTTTCCTGGACCCAGTCCCGGTTCTACCTGCCCGGGTGGTTTGGAGCGGGAAGTGCGCTCGACCGCCTGCGCCGGACGGACGGCGACCTTTGGGAAGCGCTGTCCGGCCGGTTCCGGCGGAATCCGTTTCTGCGTTACGTGCTGACGAACATCGAGAGTTCGCTGGTCAGTGTGAACCTCGACTGGGTCAACGCCTACGCCGGTCTGGTGGCGGACACGGAAGTTCGGGAGCGTTTCCTGGGAATCATCCTGGCCGAGTTCGCATGCACCCGGGCGATGCTTGACGCGGTTTTTCAGCGCCCCTTCAAGGAGCGCCGGCCCCGGCTGGCCTTCACCTTGGAGCTGCGCGAGCCGCCGCTGCACGTCCTGCACCGTCAGCAGATTGACCTCCTCCGATCATGGCGGGAGCACCTGGCCGCCCGGGATCAGGCCGGCGCGGATGCACTGATTCCGGACCTGCTGGTCTCGATCAACGCGCTGGCCTCGGGATTGCGCACGACCGGCTGAGGGGCTTGTTTATCGCCGGGAGAAATTAACCTGCTTTCCCGTCTCCAAAATTGCTAGCGTTACATTGTGGGACCGGATTCGTGTCAATTTCAATTTCGGGTCGGATTCGGAACTCGCGGATGCTGAAACGGGCTGAATACCCAAATCCGTTCCGCAGAATCGTTCTCGTTTCATAGGCTGCCCAGCAGCCTACCCTCGCACCCCACGGCGCTCACCCTCGCTTGCCGAAGCAACACAATCCAGCTCGCCCGAAATTGAATTGGGTAGAGCAGGAGGTGACGTATCTGAACCGATTTCTGTGGCAATACATCAGAAGACTCCACCGGGCTTGCTGATAGTTGCCCTGTCCCTTGGCATCCCTTGGCATCCTCTCTCTCTTCAGGATGCACGGCTCATTCCATCCATCAGTAGTTGGCAGTTGACACCGCCCGAATCGCGAGTTTCGCTTTTAACAAGGCTCGGAACAGCGGAATCGAATCTCCTTCTCCCGGTGAAGCGTGAACGACCAAACTCCTACCGGTTAATGCGCGAAAACTTGCGCCGTGCTGTTGCCAATGCAGGTGGTGTTCTTGGACCACGATCCGCAGCCCTCTTGCGGCAGACCGGTGCCGCACGGGCACGAGACGCGCGCGCGCCGGTAGGAGGAGTTGGTGGAGACGCGACAGTCCGCCGGCCCGGAACGACCCGCCACCATCATGGCGGACCACGGGCCAACCAGGGTCGCCGACGGTTCCTCGCCCTGCGCGCAAACCGGCGCACGACGGACACCCTACTTTGGTTTCCCGCCCGCCGCAGCGTCCGGGCGTCCTACAGCACCGCGTGTGGGGCGGAGTACACCGAAGTCACCCTCTGAATCAAATCACCTGCGATGAATGCGACACCGAATCTGACTGAACGTCTTCCCCGATCCTGGTTCTGGTTGCCCGCCATTCTAGGGATCCTCACCTCGCTCACCGGCACGGGCGGCACCGGAACCAATACGCAAGCACTGTCCGTGGCCTCCACCTGGCAGTTGCCGGTCGAGGTGAAAGCCACCTGTTTCGCGCTCAGCCCGGATGCCGGCAGTCTCGCCCTCATGCATACCAACGGCTACGTGGAGATCTGGGGCACGGCGGCCCGTCTGCCGCAACGGAGAATCGCTGTCCAGACGCTACCGATAACTTCGTTCTTCCGGCAATCGCTGGCGTTTTCGCCCGACGGTCAATGGCTGGCTATTCTGAGCGGCGGACCGCTCCGACTTGTCCCCGTATCGGGTGCTACCAACGAGCTCCTAGTCGGCGACGCCCGCGACAGTGTCACGCACATCAAGTTTAGCGCCGACAGCCGGCACGTGCTGGTGTGCGGCAAAGCTGAATACGTGGTAAGCCTGCCGGAGGGGAAACCCGTCGGCACACTTACCACAAGCGGAACCAGCGTGCCCAAGCTGACGCCGCATCGGCCACTAGCCCGATTCGGCAAGCCTTCGCGGCCGATTCGAACTTCCACGTCAGCGCTTTCACCGGATGGGTCGGAAGTAGCGCTGGGGCAAGAACACTTGGAGGTGGAACGTTGGGATGTCGCCAGCGGGCAATGCCTGGGTTACGCGAGCCTTGATGTGACGGGAATGCCACTGGAACAAAGTCCTGTTTCGGTGCTCAACTACTCCTCTCGCAACAAGCAACTGGTCGCCGTGTTGAATGGAAGCCAATGGGACGTGGTCCTCGTGGAACCTGACGGCAAATGGCGGACGCTCCTGCACCAAACGCCGTGGGGTCAACTTCAGACGAGTCCTCGCCGGGCCATCATCGACGCGTTTTTCACGCCCGATGGCCGGGAAGTTGTGGTGCTCGCGGAAAAGCTGGCCGAGGACAAACCTGGGTCGCCCTTCGTAAGAGCGGTCGGCCCCGAGGTGCTCTTTCTCGACAGCGTCACCGGGGCGGTAACACGGCGGCTGGACAGCGCCGAGGCCTGTTTCTTCGGCCAGGCTTGGATCTCGGCGGACGGACTGCAGCTGACGTTGCTCCGGCGCCACTATTCCAAGGTGCCTCGAACCTTCGCCGAATGGAATAGACTGCGCACGGATCATGCGGACTTGGCAGCCGCATTGTTGACCGTATCACTCGACCGTGAACCCAAGCCTGGCAATCCGTGAATCCCAGACTGCCACCTCGAAACCAATGAAGGCCCGGAATCCACTCGCGATTGCCAAGCCCTGAAGGGTGCCCTGTTTGATTGGTCTCGGCCAGGGCTAGGGAGGCAATGGGGTCTGATCTGTACAAATGACAATTTGGGCGCGACGAGGCCGGCAACCCATCTGGGACCCTGTTCCCTCGAGAGTCGCACGCACCGAAGCGGTTGACGGGCCTGGGCGACTGGTAGCTCGTCGGGGTGCATCGTCTCTCAACCGGTCACTTCAACACGCTCCACTCTCGGCGAATTGGGAAATGTAGGCAGTACAGACTCCGCGGATCGCTGCGCGACCGCGCGGTCGCCCACCTGGTCCGTGAACCGATTCGCGGGCAGCGGCGCAGGGCTGCCCGTTTGGCGATCCTTCACTGGACGGTGCGGGGAAGACGGTGACGCAGCCATGGTCCCGGCTTCCGGCCAGACGGCGGTGCTCTTCCCTCAGGCCCGGCAAGGCGCCCCGGGGGCCGCCCGGATGGATTCGGTTGAAAGATCCGGGCGCCTCGGACGAATCTCTCAACATGAGGCCCCCGCGTGACCCTGTGGCCAACGCCGATGCCAATGCCGTCGCCGTGGATCCGGCGGCGACACGCTCCAGCCTGGTCCGGCGCCTCGGGGACTGGGGCGACGACGGGGGATGGCAGGAGTTCTTCGACACCTACTGGAAGCTGATCTACTCGGTGGCCGTCCGGGCCGGGCTGTCCGATGCCGAGGCCCGCGACGTGGTGCAGGACACGGTGGTGGCGGTGGCACGGCGGATGAAGGCCGGCGGATACGACCGGGCGAAAGGCTCGTTCAAGAACTGGCTGTGCCTCATCGCCCGCCGCCGGATCATTGACCATTTCCGGCGCCGGACCGATCCCGCGCTCCGGGCCCCATCCGGGTCGGACGACGATCCCGACCGGACCGACCTCCTCGCCCGGGTGCCAGACCCGGCGGGGGGCGATCTGGACCGGGTGTGGGAGGAGGAATGGCGACGGAACCTGCTCGACGCCGCCCTGGACCGGGTCCGTCGGGACGTCTCGCCCAAGCAGTTCCAGATCTACGACCTTTCCGTGCTCCGCGGGATGCCATTGGGGGAGGTGGGCCGCCTCCTCAAGGTCAACGCCGCCCAGGTGTACCTAGCCCGGCACCGGGTGGGACGCCTCCTTCGGGCCGAGGTGGCCCGGTTGGAATCCCGGGCGGAGGAGTCCCCCGTTCCGACATGATCCGCCGCCTGTTCCATCGTCTGCACAACTGGCTCGTCCCGGTGGTGCCGCGCCGGTATCCGGTCACCGGGGGACGCAATCCCCACGCGGTCCGACGTCGGATCCGCCGGAACATCCGGCGTCTGCTCCACGTCCCCCAGCCCCTGCGGGGCGGGAGCAGCGTGTGAACGTCCCCGACCCCGATCCGACGATGCCTCCCGATCCCGAACGGCCCAGGCGGAGGGTTCCATGGGCGGACCGGGTGTCCTCGTCCCTGGCGGACGGGGGCGACCCGGCGGTGCGGGCACCGGTGGCGGTGCCCGATCACGTCATGATCCGGTGCATCGGGCGGGGGGCGTATGGGGAGGTCTGGCTGGCGCGGAACACCCTGGGCCCGTATCGGGCGGTGAAGGTGCTGCACCAGGCGGCATTCGGCGACGACCGGCCCTTCGAGCGGGAGTTTGCGGGGATCCAGCGGTTCGAGCCGGTTTCCCGGAGCCACGAGAGCCAGCTCAACATCCTCCATGTCGGCAGGGGAACGGACCATTTCTACTACGTGATGGAGCTGGCCGACGACGCGGGGCAGGGCACCGCGATTGACGAGTCCAGCGACACGCCGGGTTCACCCCATTTTATGTCAGATTTTATGCAAATATCCCATCAAAAACAGCGTTTCCTCTTCCCAGTCTCGTGACTATGTGCTGTGACTGTGGGTGTCGAAAGGATTGCCATGGCCAGCCTCTTCAAACGCCCTACCTCCCAGTACTGGTTTGCCTGCTATCGTACCCGATCGGGGCGCCAGATCCGCAAATCCACCAAGCTCACCGACAAGGTGGCAGCCTTGAGGATCGCCGATGAATGGGAGCGAGTGGAATCCATGGCAAGGAACGGCATGGCGGCGGTCTCGCAGTTCCAGAAGGTGGTGAGCCAGGTGTCGAAGGAAGTGATCGGGGAAGACGAACGCATTACTGCTTGATCCAGGCAATACTTGGTAAGTGATCAAAATTCAATTAAATTCATGAATAGAATTATCGCATGCGCTTGCCTTCTTCTGTGTGGCAATTCAATTTATTCTCAACCGATCACTAACAGCGCGGTGCTGGCGCGTCTTGATCTGGATAACAATGGGGTTGCGGAAGCAACCTTCCAAGTGGAGGCTTCACTTCATTCAGAAACTCCTGAAACGTGGAGAGTCGGAATGGGACTGATTCCCGTGCACACTTCTCGAGTTCTTCGGCGCAACCGCGACCGCATTTCCTTCGACAATGGTGATTTGATTGGCCCGGCATCCCTAGCAGTCACTAATGTGCACGAAACCCCTCCGTTTCCTCCGAGTCTTACCTATTCCCTTCCGTTCTTGATCTATTCGGCTGTTTTCTTGGGCGAATGGTCCTATCAATCTTTGCCGAATTCTACATTTGTAGCAGAGAGTGAGGTCCTGGTGGGATTTCGATTCGGCTTGGCCGACGGGTTCCACTATGGCTGGCTATGCTTCGTACGAGAAGTTGCCGATGACCACACAGCCTTCAAGCTGGATTCATTCAATTTTCATCCGATACCTCAAGAGAGTATTAAGGCGGGTCAATCGCCACCGCTACCATCAATAACTGCCAGCGAAATTGATGGTCAGATCGAATTGGTATGGGATGCACGATGGGGAGATTTGGTTCTCGAATCGACAACAAGCTTGTGGAGCGGTGGTCCTTGGCAGGTGCTGGACCACTCAACTGGAGGACCAGTGTATTTCTCCGAAGACGGGGATGTGCGCTTTTTCAGACTGCGTTATCCGTGAAGCCGTCGTACAGGAATGTGGGGATCCAGAG